>DASZBP010000329.1:0-2803 GCA_035943915.1 Gaiellaceae bacterium
CGCGGCGGCGGTTTCGGCTTCCGCGCGCCGGCGGGCTTCTTCGCGCGACCGCTCGGCCGCGACTTCGGCCTCGGCCTGTCCGACGAGGAACTCTTTTTTGGCCTGGCCGGCGCTGCGGGCCAGCTTCGGCAGCTTGTCGGCGCCGAAGATCAGGATCGCGACCCCGACCAGGGCAGCGATTTCCATGGGTGATCCAAACATACGGGTCTCCGGTTCAGAGAAGGGCGTCCGCGAGCGCGGCGAGTTCGGAGCGGGCGGGGGCGGTGCCGAGCGGCGCGAGCGACTGTTTCGCACGTTCGACGTAAGCCGCGAGGACGGCTTCCGTCTTGGCCAAGCCGCCCTGCGCCGCGATCCCGGCCACGACGCTTGCCACGTCTTGGTCGTCGTCGTCGCTCGCGGCGAAGAAACGTTCGACGGCGGACCGGAATTCCCGATCCCCCGCTTCGAGGGCCAACACCAACGGGATCGTCATCTTGCGCTCGCGCAGGTCGTTGCCGACCGGCTTGCCGAGCGTCGCCTCGTCCGCGGTGAGGTCGAGCAGGTCGTCGCGCATCTGGAACGCGATGCCGTACGCGGTGCCGAAGTCGCGCAGCGCGTGCACGGCGAACGGCGAGCCGCCCGCGGCGAGCGCGCCGCACTCGGCCGACGCGGCGAACAGCGAGGCGGTTTTCTTGGTGGCGATCTCGACGTAGTCGGCGAGCGACGTATCGAGGTCGGCGAGCGCGCGCAGTTGCAGCACCTCGCCGTCGGTGATGTCGGCCAGCGTCGAGCTGAGCACGTTGGGGATCGGGTGCGCGTAGCCGGCGGTGACGTTCTTGAAGATCCACGCGAACAGGTAGTCGCCGGCGAGCACCGAGATGCGGTTGCCGAAGTCGACCGCGGTCGCGTTGACGCCGCGGCGCGTCGCCGCGTTGTCGACGACGTCGTCGTGGATCAGCGTCGCGACGTGGATGAGCTCCATGAACGCGGCCAGCGGCAGGTGTTCCTCGGCGCGCCCGCCGACCGCTTCCGCGGCCAAAAGCGTGAAGCACGGGCGCAGCCGTTTGCCGCCGGCCGCGAGCATGCGGCGCACCGCTTCGGTGATCAGCTCGTTGGCGGTGCCGAACGAGGTGCGGAAGTACTCCTCGACCATTGCGTACAGGTCGCGCTCGCTGGGTGTCCGCTCCAGCATCAGGCCGTGCCCACGTGCAGCGCGATCGCGCCGAAGCCGAGCCGGATCGTGCGCACGTCGCGAAAACCCGCTTGCCGGAAGCGGTCCGCGAGACCGTCGGCGTCGGGGAAGTTCGTCAGCGAGTTGGGCAGGTAGCGGTACGCGGTCTTCGAGCCGCCGACCAGCCCGCCGACGAGCGGTACCAGCCCGTAGAAGTACGCGCCGAAAAGCCGGCGCACCACGGGGTTGCGCGGCTTGGTGACGTCCAGGTTGACGAAGCGCGTCCCCGGCCTGATGATGCGGCGCGCTTCGCGCAGGGTGGCGACCACGTCGACCACGTTGCGCATCGAGAAGCCCATCGTCGCGCCGTCGAAGCTCGCGTCGGCGAACGGCAGCCGGGTCACGTCGCCTTCGACGAAGGCCGCCCGGCCGGACGGGTCTTCCCGCCCGGCGCGGCTGCGCGCGCCGTCGAGCATGGGCGGCGTGAAGTCGACGCCGACGACCTGCAGGTCCGGGTCGGTGCGCAGCAGGTGGAACACCAGATCGCCGGTGCCGCAGCAGAGGTCGGCGACGCGCCCGCCGCGCGGCGCGGCGAGCTCGGCCACGGCGCGGCGGCGCCAGGCTTCGTCCACCCCGGCGGTGAGCAGCCTGTTCGCCCGGTCGTAGCGCGGGGCGATCGCCGCGAACATCTCGCGAACGTAGGCGCCCTTCCCGGCTGGGTCCGTGACCATCCCGCCATCTTAGACGAGGTGTGGAGAGCGGCCCTCATACCGAGGTCACCGATAACGTCTAGAACCAGCCTTTTCGGCGGAAATAGACGAGTAGCAACACAAGCGTCGCGAGCTGCGCGCCGATGCCGAGCCAGAGGAACTCGCGGCCGTCGGTGATGTGGTTGACCATCCAGCCGAAGTTCTGGCCGAAGAACCCGGTGATGTAGGTAAGCGGCAGAAAGATCGTGGCGATGACCGTGAGCTGCTTGGAGACCTCGCCTTGGCGGTGCGCTTCGGATGAGAGGTGGATGTCCAGCGTGCTGTTGAGCAGATCGCGGATGGAGTCCACTTGCTCGGTGGCGCGCAGCGCGTGGTCGTACACGTCGCGGAAGTACGCGGCGATCGATGAGTCGAGCTCCGCGAGCTCGCCGCGCAGCAGCGGGCCGAGGATGTCGCGCACCGGTGCGACCGCGTGCCGGAACCGCACGAGGTCGCGCTTGAAGCGCAGCACCTCGCGCAGCACCTCTTGCGACGGGTTGCGCTTGGAGTGCAGCACGCGGTTCTCGAGCTTGAGGAGGCGCTCGTCGTACGCGTTCGCCACCGGGTAATAGCCGTCGACGACGGTGTCCAGGATGACGTACAGCAAACCGGTCGACGTGTGCGGGAGCGTTCCCTTCGCGAGCCAGCGGCGCTCGATCTCGTCGAGCGGGTACACCGGGTGCGCGCGAATCGTCACGACGAAGTTCTTGCCGACGAACACCGCGAGCTCGTGCGTCACGAGCTGCTCGGCCTCGAGCGTGACCGCGTGCAGCACGACGAGCCAGTAGCCGTCGTAGCTCTCGATCTTGGGTCGCTCGTGGATGAGCGCGGCGTCCTCGATCGCGGTCGGGTGCAGGTTGAACTCGCTTTGCAGCAGCTGCAGGTCGTCGTGCGTCGGCTCGGC
>DASZBP010000330.1:0-17399 GCA_035943915.1 Gaiellaceae bacterium
AACCCATTCGCCGCCGTACGCCCGCGCCAGCTCGCCCACCGCGATGATGTGCTCGATGCCGAGCTCACGCGTCAGCGCGCCGATCTCGTCGTGGTACGCCGAACCTTCCTCGCCGAGCTCGCGCATGTCACCGAGCACCGCGATCCGGCGCCGCCCCTGGGCGCGCTGCGTGAGGTGCTCAAGCGCCGCGCGCATCGACACCGGGTTCGCGTTGTAACAGTCGTTCAGCAACAGACCGCCGCCGGGAAGCTCGCGCTCCTCCTCGCGGTTCTTCGAGAACTCGACGACCAGCTCGTCCGGCAGCGGGATCTCGAGACAGCGCGCGACGGCCACCGCCATGCGCGTGTTCATGAGCTGATGCCTCGACGAGTAGCTCGTCGCGAATGGCAGCGGCTCGTCGCCCGACACGCGGTCGATGAAGAGGTCATCGCGGCGGAGGTGCGGATCGAGCAGCGGCTCGTCGGCCGGGACAACGGCGATGCCGCCGGCCGGAAGCGCGTCGATCAGCTCGGCCTTCGCCGCTGCGATGTTCTCGAGCGAGCCGAGGAACTCGATGTGCGCCGGTCCGATGTTTGTGATGACGCCGACGTCTGGGCGGACGAACGACGCGAGCCACGCGATCTGCCCCGCGCCACGCATACCCATCTCTGTGATCACGAGCTCCGTGTCCTTCTCGACGCGCGCCATCGTGAGCGGCACACCGACCTCGGTGTTGTAGTTCCCCTCGTTCGCGACGGTCTTGCGATGCGGAGCTGCGATCGCGTGGAGGATGTCCTTCGTCGACGTCTTGCCAGTCGAGCCGGTGATGCCGACGAAGCGCGCGCCGGAACGCTCGCGCACGCAGGACGCAATCGCGGCGAGTGCTGCGAAGGCGTCCTCGGGAACGAGCGCTGCCGCGGCGCCGCGCGCAAGCGCGTGCTCGACGAAGTCCGCACCGTCGCCCACCGCGACGAAGAGGTCGCCTTCCTCGATGCGGCGCGAGTCGACCTGCAGCCCGGTCACCGTGTCCGCCCAGGGGCGCGCGACAAGGCGGCCCAGCGGCTCGACGACGTTCAGCTCGACGGGAATCACTGCAGCAGCTCCCGGGCCACAACCCGGTCGTCGAACGGCACGGAGTGCCCGTGGAGCTCCATCTCCGTGTCGGCGCCCTTCCCCGCGATGACGACGACGTCGCCGGGCTTCGCTTCGCCGATCGCCGTGGCGATGGCCTCGCGGCGGTCCAACACCACTTCCAGAGAGCCGCCGGCCACCTCCGCGGCGATCGCAGCCGGGTCCTCCGAGCGCGGGTTGTCGGTGGTGACGATCGCACGGTCAGCGAGGTCCGCTGCAGCGCGTCCCATCAGCGGGCGCTTCTCGCGGTCGCGGTCGCCGCCCGCGCCGAAGACGACGATCACACGCCCGTCGTCGACGCTGCGCGCTGCGCGCAGCACATTCGCGAGCGAGTCCGGAGTGTGTGCGTAGTCGACGATCACCGCGAACGGTTGCCCCGCGTCCACGGATTCAAAGCGGCCGGGAACACCCGCAACGGCCTCGACGCCGTCGCGAATCGCCACATCGTCGATCCCGAGCGCGCGCGTCGCGGCGATCGCACCAAGCGCGTTCGCGCGGTTGAAGGTTCCGCGCAGTTTCAGATCGATCCCCCCGAGGTCATCGTCGGGCGTGAACGTCACCGCGCCCGGGAGCTCCGACGCGAGGCGCCGTCCCCACTCGTCACCGACGTTCACGACTGCGCGCTCCGCCTGCTCGAACAGCGCGCGCTTCGCCGCGAAGTACTCGTCCATCGTCCCGTGGAAGTCGAGATGGTCCTGCGTCAGGTTCGTGAAGAGAAGCACGGCGAAGCGCGTGCCCTCGAGCCGCCCCTGCGCCGACGCGATCGACGTCGCCTCCATGACGCACGAGTCGTCGCCGGCGTCGAGCATCTCGCGGAACAGCCGCTGTAGATCGATCGCCTCCGGCGTGTTGAGTCCGGTCGGGCGCGACTCGCCTCCCACGCGCCGCTCGATGTTCGTGAGCAACGCCGCGCGGCGTCCGGCTGCGAGAAGGATCGCGTGCAGCAGGAACGCCGTCGTCGTCTTGCCGTTGGTGCCGGTGACGCCGAACACTTCGAGCTCGGCCGACGGGTCGCCGAAGAACGCGACCGCTGCCGCAGGCATCGTCTGCCGCGCGTTCTGCACCTTCAGCTGCGGCACCGGCAGGTCGAGCCTCCGCTCGACGACGAGCGCGACCGCACCCGCCTCGACGGCCTGCGATGCCAGCTCGTGCCCGTCCGCACGCGAGCCGCGCACGCAGAAGAACAGCGATCCCGGCACGACAGCACGCGTGTCGTGCGCGAGGTTCGTGATCTCCACGGGCGCGGCGTTGACGATCTCGGCGGGCCGCACGGCTGCGATCAGGCGCTCCAACTCCACGGAGCATGAGCCTAGCCTGGGGGCCGCCGGAGCGACCCCCAGGCTGTTGCAGCAGTTAGAGCGCCGGGACCGCTTGCGCGTCCGGGAATGCCTCCGAAATTACTTGGAGGTAGGCGGAACGGCGAGGTATTGCAGGTCGAAGTTGGCGATCTGCGCGAAGGCAGGCGCTGCGACGACGCCGCCGAAGATCGCGCCGGCAGGGCGGTCGACGACGACGAGCACGACCAGCTTCGGATGCTCGACCGGAACCATGCCGACGAACGACGCCATGTAGCCGTTCGACGCGGAGTACCCGTGCGGGCCGGGGATCTGGCCGGTTCCGGTCTTGCCGGCGACGCTGTAGCCGGGGATCTGCGCCTCGTTGCCCGTCGCGCCGTGCTCGTCGACGACGCCGGTCAGCATCGACTTGAGCGCGGCGTCGACCTGCGGTGAGACGAGTCGGCGATGCTTGAGGCCGCGCACTTCGTGTCCTCCGATGCGCGAGACGAGGTGCGGCTCGATCCATACGCCGCCGTTCGCGATCGCCGCGTATGCCGATGCAAGCTGGATCGGCGTCACGGCGATGCCCTGCCCGATCGGCACGTTGCCGATCGTCGAGCCCGACCACTTGTCCAGCGGGAGGACGAGGCCGGAGCTCTCACCCGGGAAGTCGATGCCGGTCTTCGCGCCGAACCCGAACTTGCTGATCCACTCCGCGAGGGCCGGCGCGCCGAGCTTCTGCGCGATCGTGATCGCGCCGATGTTCGACGAGCGCGCGAGGATCTGTGCAACGGTCATCGTCTCGGTGCCGCGCGGCTCGGCGTCGTGGATGGTGCGGTCGGCGACGTGCAGTACGCCGGGAAGCACGAATTTCGTCTCCGGCGTGACGAGGCCGAGCGAGAGCGCGGCGCTGATCGTGACGAGCTTGAACGTCGAGCCCGGCTCGTAGACGTCCGTGACGCTGCGGTTGCGCTGGGTGGCGAACGGCACGTTCCCGGCGTCGTTCGCGTTGTAGCCCGGCGCCTGCGCCATCGCAAGCACCTCGCCGGTCTTCGGGTCCATGACGATCGCGGTCGCAGACTGCGCGTGCCACCGCGCAACCGTCGTGCGCAACACCTGCTCGGCGTTCGCCTGGATCGTGTGATCGAGCGTCGTGAAGACGTTGTTGCCCTCGCGCACGGCGGTCGAGCTCAGAACGTCGATTGCGCGGCCGAACGGGTCGCGCACGATCGTCTGCGCGCCGGCGTGGCCCTGAAGGCGGCTGTTGTACTCGAGCTCGAGGCCGCCGAGCCCGGTGTCGTCCGTGCCGGCGTAGCCGATCACCGGTGCGGCGACGGTGTTGCCGGGATATGCGCGCTTCTCCTCGGGATACGAGTTGACACCGGCGAAGCCCTTCTTGATGAACATCGTGGCGAGCTTCGGGTCGGCGAAGCGCTGCACGTAGAGGAAGTGGCTCTTGTGATCGAGCAGCTGCGCGTAGAGCTGGGTCCCCGAGATGCCGAAGATGGCGTGCGCGGCGAGCGCCACCGCACGCGGCTGCGTCACCTGGCTCGGGTCGGCGTAGACGGTGGTCGTCTGCTCGCCGATCGCGAGCTGAACTCCAGTGCGGTCGAAGATCGTGCCGCGCCCGGCCGGAATCGTGACGGTCTCGCGGTGCTGCGACTGTGCCTTCGCGGAAAGGGTCGAGGCCTCGACGACCTGCAGCCACGCGGCGCGCGCGAGCGTCGCCGCGAACATCAGCAGGAAGACGACCAGCAGGAGCCGGATCCGGCGGTCGGCCAGCCGGTCCTTCACGTTACTTCGCGAGGTTCAGGTAGCTGATCCCCGTCGCCGGAACGAGGCCGTCCTGGCGGCGCGCCTCGGCCTGGATCCGCGGCGACGCGAGCGCGCTCGCCAGCTGCGACTGCAGCGCGGCGTTGTTCGCGCGGAGCTTCACACGCTGCTGGTTCGCGGAATCGAGGTTGATGTTCAAGCGCAGGACCGCCACGTTCACGAATACGACGCCTGCGAGGAGAATCCCGCTTACGGCGATCCAGAGGATCCCGCCGCGGGCGCGCGCCCGCGTCTTCGCCTTGCGGCGCGGACGCGGGCGGGCCAGCGGCTCGGCTACGACCTGGGCGTGCGAAACAGCGGCCATCAGACTTTGATTCCGACTCTGAGCCGCGCGGACTGTGCGCGCGGGTTGCGGGCGACCTCGGCGGCAGACGGACGAACCGCGCGGCGCGGCGCGGCCCGCATCGTCGGCTGCGAGCCGCAGACGCAGACCGGGAAGTCGGGTGGGCACGTGCAGCCGTGCTCCGCATTGCGGAGGAAGCGCTTGACGATGCGGTCCTCGAGCGAGTGGAACGAGATCACCGCGAGGCGCCCGCCGGGCCGCAGCATCTCCTCCGCCGCGGGCAGCGCGCGCTCGACGGCGCCGAGCTCGTCGTTGACCTCGATGCGCAGCGCCTGGAACACGCGCTTCGCCGGATGGCCCTCGCCGAAGCGTGCGGGCGCCGGGATCGCGGCTTTGATCGTGTCGACCAGCTCCCCGGTGCGCTCGAAGGGCTGCTTCGCGCGGCGCTTGACGATCGCGCGTGCAATCTGCCGCGCGTACCGCTCCTCGCCGTAGCGATGGAAGATGCTCGCGAGCTCGCGCTCGTCGGTCTCGTTGACGATCTCCTCGGCGGTGATGTCCGCGCTCGGGTCCATGCGCATGTCGAGCGGCGCGTCGACTGCGTACGAGAACCCGCGCTCGGGACGGTCGAGCTGCATCGAGGACACGCCGAGGTCGAGCAATATCGCGTCCGCCTTCACGCCGTTCTCCGCAAGCTGCTCGAGGACGGTCGAGAACTCTCCGTGCAGCAGCCGTGTCTTCGCGGCGGTGCCCCTGCGGAAGCGCTCGAAGAACGTCGCGACGGTGGGGTCGCGGTCGATGGCGATCAGCTTCCCGTCGCCGCGCAGGCGCGAAGCGAGCAGCGCGGCATGGCCGCCCGCGCCGAACGTGGCATCGACGACGGTCTCGCCCGGCTTCGGGTCGAGCAGCGCGACGACTTCGTCGGCGAGAACAGGGACGTGATCGGTCTCAGTTGGCAAGACGCTCGGCAACATCTTCCGCCCTCCCTTCAACCTCGCGCATGTGCACCTGCCACTTGGCGCGGTCCCAGACCTCCAGGTGGTCGTACATCCCTGCGACCGTCACGTCGCGCTCGATCCCGACCGACTGGAGCAGCGACGTGGGCAGCACCATCCGGCCCTGCTTGTCGAGCGCGCCCGAGACGGCGCCCGTGAAGAAGAAGCGGCGCATCTCGCGGCCGTCCCGGCTGAGCGGGTCGATTGCGCTGACCCGGTCTGCCAGCGACTTCCAGTCCGTGGCCGCATAGACGTTGAGGCAGCCCTCCATCCCGCGCGTCACGACGACCGCATCCCCCAGCTGCTCGCGCAGCTTGGCCGGCAGGGTGAGCCGGTTCTTGTCGTCCAACGTGTGGTCGTGTTCGCCGAGGAGCATGCCACCACTGCGCCCCACTTTACCCCACAAAGTCCCACCTGTAAACCCTCTTCGGACCACGCAGGAGCCGGCGCTCCACCGTCGACGAAATCCCCTGCTAGAGCGGGAAAACCGGGTCGCCGACGCGCACGATGCCCGGCTCGACGACGGACGCGTACACCCCGAAGGGCAGCGGCTCGGTCGTTTCGAGCTCGCCGCGGTAGCGCTTCAGCGCCTTCAGCGTGTCGAGATCCGGCGAGCCGGTCTGGGGGTTCTGCGTCGTGACGGCGCAGCGGCCGACGTGGCCCTGCGGGATCACGACGGCGTCCCCGAGGCGGACGCGCTTGCCGAGCCAGGTGTCCTCTGCGTGCGGGTCGACTCCGTCGATGCCGAAGTGCATGCGGAAGCGACGGCTGTCGACAGCGTCCACACCGAGCTCGTCCGCGAGGGCGCGGAGCGATCCGGTCGACAACAGCGACGTCGCACCCTCGCGCTGACGATCCGGTGCCGTGTGCTCCGGCATCACGAGCCGCAGGTTCTTCCCTGCGAGATCCGAGACGGCGTCGCTCCACGGGCCGACGACGAGGCGCGCGGGCTTGCGCCAATCCCAGAAGGTCGCGACGAGCTCTCCGTCGAGCCGAACCTCGTCGCTGACCGTTGCGCCGCCCGGCATGCGGAACGTCAGCGTGTTCGCCGGCTCGTCGAAGACCGCATGCACCTTCTGCAGCACCCCGAGTCCCTTCGCGTTCACCAGACGGTCGTTCTCGTCGACGAAGAAGAAACGCCGGTCGTTGGCGAGACCGAGCTCGGTCAGCTGGCCTTGGTCGGCCAGCTCGAGCGCAAGGCCCTTGACCGGCGAGTACGCCACCCACGCAACGGTTCCCATGCAGGAAGGCTAGTCGAGCGTGACGCTATCGCCGACGCGCACGCCGGGCGCGGCGAGCCCAAGCGCTACGAGGCTATCTGCGAGGTGTACGGGCCCCGGCCCGTCAGCACCGACGCGCCCGCGCGAGCGGCGAGCTCGAGCGCGTCGTGCAAGACGTCTCCCCGTGCGAGGCCGAACGCGAGAGCGGCGCCGAACGAGTCGCCGCAGCCGTACGCGTCGACGACCGGCGCCGGCAGCGGCGCCGCCACCCACCGCTCGCCGTTCGCGGTCCCCCCTCCGCTCCCGTCGGTCATCGCGACGACGCCGGCAGGCACCGAGCCGTCGTAGCTCTCGCCCGGGTCGCGCGCGCTTCCGACGAGCAGGTCCATCGGCACGTCCGCCTCGCGCAGCTGCGCGAGCTCGCGGGTCGCGCCGGCGAGGAAGCGCGCGGCGCGCGCGGAGCGAAGCGCCTCGGTGTCGCCCGCGACGAAGAACACGAGGTCGTAGCCCTCGAGCGGCAGCGGGCCCTGCGGCAGCAGCTTCGGGCCGATCACGGTGATCGTCCGCTCGCCGTTCGCATCGACATGCACCCAGCCGCGGCGCGTCGCCCCGAAATGCTGGGCGTGCACGTCGAGGCCGAGATTGGCGAGCTCGCGCACCGCGCGATGCCCCAACTCGTCCTCGCCGAGGGCGGTGAAGAACTCGCAGCGCCCGCCGTTCAGCTGCGCGACCTGCCGCGCGACGACGGCGCCGCCTCCCGCGGGGATCGACAGCACGGGATCGCCCTGCACGATCTCGCCGGCCGGCGGCACGCGCGGCACGAGCGCGAAATCGCACCACTCGACGTGCCCGACGACTGCGCACCTCATAGGCTCATCATGGCGAATCTCACGAACCGGCCTGCCCTACCGTTGAACAAGGTGATGGACGACATACCGCCGTTCGAGCGCTTCTACCTCGCGCATTGCGACGAGGTGCTCGCCTATCTGCGGCGCCTCCTCGGCCACCGCGCGGAGGACGCGTGGCAGGAGACTTTCATGCGCGCGTTGCGCGCGTACAACCGCCTGCAGCACGGCAAGCACTTGCGCGCCTGGGTGTTCACGATCGCGACGAACGTCGCGATGGACGAGTTGCGCGGCACGCAGCCGGTCAGCCTCGACGACGTGCACGAGCCTGCCGTCGAGCTGAACCGCGACTCGTTCCGCGAGCTGGAGCACCTGACGAGCGGCCTGCCGCCCACCGAGCGCGTAGCCGTCGTGCTGCGGTACGGCTACGACCTTTCCTACGACGTCATCGGCACCGCGCTCGGCTCGAACGAGCAGGCAGCGCGCGCGGCAGCATCGTCCGGCGTCCGCCGCCTGAGGAGGGACCATGAACATCACGCCTGAGCTCGACGCGCGCTTCCGCGCGGCAGCCCTCGCCGAGGGACTCGTCGACGTCCGCTACGACCTCGTCGACTCGCCCGTCGGTGAGCTGTTCGTCGCCGCGACCGATCGCGGTCTCTGCCGCATCGCGTATTTCCCCGAGCGAGCCGAGGACGAGGTGTCCCGCACGTTCGGGCGCCGGCTGCTCCGCATGCCGCTCGACGACGTGCGTCGCGAGCTCGACGAGTACTTCGAAGGGCGACGCCGCGACTTCGACCTGCCGCTCGACCTGCGCGTCGCGCCATTCCACGCCGACGTTCTGCACGAGCTCGCGCACGTGCCGTACGGTCACACGACGACGTACGGCGCGCTCGCCGCGCAGTCGGGCCATCCGACGGCGGCGCGCGCAGTAGGCACCGTCATGAACCGGAACCCGCTTCCGATCGTGCTGCCGTGCCACCGCGTCGTCGGCGCAAGTGGTGCGCTCGTCGGCTACGCCGGCGGGCTCGAGCGGAAGATCCAGCTGCTGCGGCTCGAGGGCCTAGACGTCTAAGCCGTCGACGGCGATGCGCTCAGCCTCGGCGTACGCATTCGCGGCGAGGCGCGCGCCCCACGTCGCGCGGGCGACGCCGTGCTGCTGGAGCTCGCGGGGATGCGGCATCCCCTTTTCGAGGACGACGTTGATCGGGCCGTCGATCCGCTTGGCGAGCTCGGGCACCGGTTCGAAGCTCTCGCTGTAGGGATACGTGCAGTCCGCGCCCGCCTCGAGGTATGCGTTCGCGCGGCGCACCGCTTCGTCGACGTCGTCGCCGCCGACCAGGAACACGTCGACGCGCGCATTCAGCACGAGTCCCGGAACCGCGGCCTTGATCTCGCGGATCGCCGCCACCTGCTCCTCGGCGGGAACGAGCTCGCCGTTCGCCGAGTCCTCGAAGTTCATGCCGACGAGCCCTGCGTCCCAGGCCGCGCGGGCGGTGGCGACCCAGTCGCCGTAGCCGCGCTCGAGGTCGGCGGTCACGGGGAGGTCGACGGCCGCAGCGATGCGGCGGCACGCCTCAATCATCTCTGACACCGGTGTCTGCTCGCCGTCGGCGTAGCCGAGGCAACGAGCGACGGCGGCGCTGGTGGTGGCCAGAGCCCGGCAGCCGGGCAGCGCGGCGAAACGCTTGGCCGACGCGACGTCCCAGGCATTCGGCAGCACCAGGATCGGCGCCTCGGAGTGCATCTGCCGGAACGCGTCTGCGCGGTCGTCCATGACGTGAGGCTAGCGTTAGGCGATGCGTGCGTTGTGGCTCGCGGCGCCACTGGCGCTGACGCGGTATGCAGGCGTCCTGGCGGCGGTCGTCGTCGCAGCGGCACTCGCCGCGGGCGCGGCGGCTTCGAGCCCTTTCGTCCGGGCAGGCGTGGAGAGCTCCTCGCTGCGCGGCGAGGTCAGCGCGATGTCGAAGTACGCCGCCGGGCTGTCCATCGTCTCGAAGCAGAACCCCCTCGCCGGTGACACCGCCCGCCGCGCCGCGGCGCTTCGCTTCGGGCGCAGGCTCGCGTTCGCAGGCCGCCCGGTACTGACGACACGGTTTCCCGCCCAGGTGGCGGGCGCGGACGGCAATGCGCTCACGGTCATCGTCATGGCCCGCACAGGGGCGATTGCTCACGTCAAGCCGCTCTCGGGGTCGGGCACCGGCGCGTGGGTGTCGCGTGCAGCTGCACAGACCGCGAGCCTTCGCCCCGGCACCACCCTCCATCTCACAGAGTTCGTCACGAGCGACGAGAAGGCACCGCTCGCGACCGTGCACATCGGGCACATCTACGAGTCTCTGGAGACGAACCTCGAGGATCCCTACTGGGCGAACCTCGTGCAGGACATCCGGCCGCCCACGTTGGACTCCTCCGCCCCGCCCTCGTATCTCTTCGTCTCCGAGCAGACGCTGTTGCGCCTCGCGCGCATCTTGAAGCCGGACAAGGTCGACAACATGTTCGAGTTCCCGGTTGCCGCGTCGAAGCTGAGGTACGTCGCCGCCCAGAAGCTCCGGCAGCAGTACACGAGGCTCGGAAACGAGCTGCGCCAAGCGGGCTCGCGCACCAGCGCGCCACTCGGCTGCGGCCGCGTGCTCTACGACAGCAAGCCGTCGTGCGAGGTCTCGTCGTCGCTCGAAGCGGCGCTGCTGATCGCGTCGAACGACGTCAGTGCGCTGTCGTCCACGATCTGGCTCCTATCGGGATGCGCGCTCGGCATCGCCCTGCTCGTGGCAGCAGCGGTCGGCGTATTTCTCGTGCGTCGTCGCCGCGACGAGGCGGAACTGCTGTTCGCGCGCGGCGAGCGCAGCGTGACATTTGCCGTGCGCATCGCGCTCGAGTGCCTCGTGCCGGTCGTGGTCGGTGGCGCCGCCGGGTTCGGGATCGCGCTGCTCGCGCTTCGCGTGGCCGCTCCCGCAGGCACGCTCGACAGCGGGACGGAGTGGTCCGGCGTCCGCTACGCCGTGGTCGCCTGCGCGGTCGCGATCTTCCTCGTCGCGCTGACCGCAGGCGCGGCGTTCCCGCGCCGCTCCGACGCACAGCACCCGCTGCTCCGGCGCCTCCGCCGCGTGCCGTGGGAGATCCTCCCGCTGGCCGGCACGGGAATCGTGCTCGGGCTGCTCCTGACCGGCGGCGGTCTCGTGCACGACGCGAGCGGCGACGTACACCCGAGCCTCTACGTGTTCCTGCTGCCGGTGCTCGCGGCGGCGGGACTCGGCGGCGTCGCCGCCCGCGCTTTCCGCAGCGGCACGCGGCGCACTCCACCTTCCGCGCCGCTGCCGCTCTTCTTCTCGGCACGGCGCATCGCAGCGGCGCGCGGCCTCGTCATCGCGGTCGTCGTGGCAGCGGCGACGTCGCTGGCCGTCTTCGCATACGCAACGACGCTCTCTTCGACGGTGTCGCGCGCGATCGCCGAGAAGGCGTACGTCTCGAATGGCAGCGATGTGCAGGGCGTCGTCGATCCCAGTGAGCAGATCTACAACCACTTCCCCTTTCCCGCTGCAATCGTCGAGATCGATACGACGAACGCGTTCATCTCCGACGGCCACTCCGTCGACATCGTCGCGGGCGACCCGACGCAGCTCGTCGACGTCATCCGTTGGGGCCCATGGAGCGACGATCCGCGACCGCTGATCCCACGGCTCGACCAGAGCGCGCCGCGCGGTGTGCTGACCGCGATCGCAAGCCCGGACATGCCGGACGTCGGCGCGATCACCGACCAGGGCGTGACCGTGCCGATTCACATCGCCGCGCGCGCGCCGTTCCCCGGGATGTCGGGAGGCCGCCCGGCGCTCCTCGTCTCGCGGTCGACATTGCGCCAGGTTGCGGCGGCGCATCACTTCAGCGATCCGGGCTTCGGAGCCGGCGGCGTCATCTGGGCACGCGGCGACCCGCGCCAGATCGAGGGTGCGCTGCTCGCGTCCAACATCAGGCCGGCGTTCCTCACGACGTACGCGCACATCCGCGGCGATCCGTCGGTACGTGCCGGCAAGCGCAGCTACGGCTACTTGCGCACGATCGGCGGCGCTGCGGTCTTGCTCGCGCTCGTCGCGCTGCTGCTCTATCTCCAGGCGCGGCAGCGCGAGCAGATCATCGCGGGCGCGCTCCTGCGCCGGATGGGCCGACGTGTGTCGGCCGATGCGGCGACCGTCGCCCTCGAGACGGCCGCACTCGTCCTGGTCGCCTTCATCGTCGGTCTGGTGGTCGCGGTGTCGGCCGCGCGGCTCGTCGCGCGGCATGTCGATCCCCTGCCGCAGTACGCACCTGGCGCCGCGCTGGTCGCGCCGTGGACGACCCTGCTCGTCGTCGGGCTCGGCGCGGCGGTCGTTGCGGGACTTCTCGCTGCCGGGCTCGTCGTGCGCGCGAGCCGAACGGATGCATCGGAGGCGCTCCGCGTTGCTTGAGCCGACCATGATCGAGTGCCGCGACGTGCGCAAGACCTATGCGTCGTCCGCCGGCGGCGTCGAGGCGCTCCACGCCGTCAATGCGACGTTCCTCGCCGGCAAGCTCAGCGCCCTGGTGGGACCGTCCGGCTGCGGCAAGTCGACGCTGTTGCGGCTGCTCGCTGCGCTCGACGGCCCGGACAGCGGTGCGATCTGCGCACGCGACACAGATGTCGCGGCGCTTTCACCAGGCGCGCTTCGCGCGTACCGGCGCGACGTCGTGACGTATGTCGCGCAGCGTGCGGTCGCGAACCTCGTCCCCCACCTTCGGCTCCGCGACCACTTCGAGAATCGCGCCGACCTCCAGCTGCTCGAGCCGCTCGGCCTCTCTTCGCACGCGCGCTCCCGTCCCGATCAGCTGTCGGGCGGCGAGCAGGCACGCGCGGCGCTCGCCGTCGCAGTCGCGCGACGGACGCCCGTGATGCTGCTCGACGAGCCCACGGCGGAGCTCGACCGCGCGACCGCGCGCCACGTCGTCGAGGAGCTGGCCGCAGCCGCCGCCCGCGGCGTCACCGTGATCGTCGCGACGCACGACCCAGATGTCGTCGAGCAGGCCGATGTCGTCGTGGACATGACCGACCCGCAACCCGTCACCGATCACGTTGCGCCTTCATCCCCCGGCGCCCGCGTGGGCAAGCCGCTCGTGGTCCGCTCGGTCACGAAGCGCTACGGCGAGACGCACGCTGTCGAGAATGTCTCGTTCGAGCTTCCCGCGGGAGAGATCGGCGTCCTGCTCGGACGCTCCGGCTCGGGCAAGTCGACGCTGCTGATGATCCTCGGCGGCTGGCTTCCCGCGGACTCAGGCGACACCGGCGTCGGCTCGACCAGTTGGGCGGAGGTCGGCTATCTCCCGCAGCGGTTCGGGCTGCTGCCGGAGCTCAGCGTGGCCGAGAACGTCGGGCTCCCGATGCGCATTGCCGGCGACGTAGACGATGAGCGCGTGCAGGCGCTGCTCGACGCGCTCGGCCTGGCGCATCTCGCCACGCGCCTTCCCGCGGAGACGTCGATCGGCCAACAGCAGCGCGTCGCACTCGCGCGCGCGCTCGTGCAGCGGCCGGCGCTCTTGCTTGCGGACGAGCCGACGTCCCATCAGGACCGCCGTTCCGCCGACCGCGTCTGGGCCGCGATCGCGGCCGCGCGCGAGGACGGAACCGCCTGTCTTGTCGCGACGCACGACGGAGCTGCCGCGGCGCACGCCGACCGCGTGTGGGAGATCGCGGACGGCCGGCTCGCGTCAGGCGTCGGGTAGCTCTCCGACCAGCCGGTAGCCCACCCCCCACACGTTCTCGACGAGCGCGACGGCTGGGCACGCCTCGCGCAGCTTGCGGCGCAGCCGCGACGCATGCGAGTCCAGCGTGCGTGTGCGTCCGTTCGCGCGGTAGTTCCAGACGTCGTGCAGAAGCTCCGCCTTTGTGAACACGCGCCGCGGCTCGCGCGCGAGGCAGACGAGCAGCTGGAACTCCTTCTGGGAGAGCACGATGCGCCGCCCGGCTACGCGGACATCGCGCGTGGAGAGGTCGATCTGCACCGGCGAGGCGTCGATGAACGTCGGATCTGGTGGCTTCGCGCGGCGGAGCACCGCGCGGATCCGCTCGACGAGCTCCTGGTAGTCGAACGGCTGCGCGAGATAGTCGTCGCAGCCGCGGCGCAGGGCGTGCACGCGGTCGATCACGTCGCCCGCCTCGCGTCCGAGGACGATGACCGGCGCACGGTCGGCCCACCGTTCGACGACCTCGACATCTCCTGCGAGGACGAGGTCCGGTGAGCCGTGCGCGCCGACGAGCTCGAAGCCGTCCCGCGGCAGATGACGCTCGAGGAAGCCACGCGTCTCGGGTGGGGCGTCGGTGACGAAGACGGCTGGAGTGCTCATTGGGGCGACCGTATCCCTGCGCACCGCGCAGCGACAGTCGTCCATTCGCACGAATCTGCGCCGGTTCGTCTACAGCCGTCCGGAGCGGACGACACTCCAGAGCAGCCAGGCGCCGAGGATCGACGACAGCGCAAAGCCGAGCAGGGAGACGACGTTCAGCCCGAGCAGATGCGGGCCGCTCTTCGCGAGCACGCCGAGCAGGCTCGACCCGATCAGCCCGCCCAGCACGACGAGCGCGATCACGAGCCGGTTGAAGAGCGTGTCGAGTTTCGCGAGCAGGTCGTCGAGGCCCTTGTGGACGAAGCCGACCTCGATCTGGCCGTCGCGGACCTGCTCGAGCGTCTCGTGCACCTGGTACGGCAGCTCGGCGGCCATCTGCGCGAGCTTCCATCCCTCGCGGCGCGTGCGCGATGCGATGCGCTGCGGCGTAAAGCGTTCGAGCATCAAGTCGCGCGCGTACGGCTTCGCGATCTCGAACACGTTGAAGTCCGGGTAAAGCTCGACGCCGACCGAGCCGAGTGTCGCGATCGCCTTGTCGAGCATCACGAAGCGCGTCGGCAGCCGCAGGTTCATCGTGTAGATCAGCGCGAACCCTTCGCGGATCAGCTGGATCGGGTCGATGTCGTTGAGCCGCGCCCCGTAGTAGCGGTAGTACAGCTCGCGCAGCTCGGCGACGAACTGCTCCTCGCGCTCGCGTGGGTAGCGAACCCCGAGATCGGCGAGCCGCTTCGGCAGAACCTCGATGTTCTCGGCGGCGGCGTCGATGAACAACCGCGTCAGCTTCGACATGTCGTCGTCGGTGAGCTTGCCGGCGAGCCCGAAGTCGACCAGGCCGATCTTCTCCGGCGACAGCACCAGGATGTTCGCCGGGTGCGGGTCGCCGTGGAAGAAGCCGTGGCGGAAGATCATCGTCATCCACGCCTCGGCGGTGAGGTGCGCAAGCCGGCGGCGCTGCTCGAGCGACCAGTGCTCGACCTCGATGTCCGCGAGCTGCGGCCCGTCGAGCGCCTCGAGCGTCAGCACGCGAGCGCGCGTGTACGACCAGTAGACCTTCGGGATCACGACGTGCGGGTGACCTGCGAAGTTGCGGTGGAACATGTCGGCGTTGCGGCCCTCGAGGCGGTAGTCGAGCTCCTGCCGGATCGTGCGCGAGAACTCGTCGACCAGCTCGTTCGTGTCGAGGAAGTCGAGTGCGCGGATGCGCTCCTTCGCGAGACGTGCCGCCTGGTAGAGCAGCGACAAGTCGGATTCGATCTGACGCGGCGCGTTCGGCCGCTGCACCTTGACGACGACGCGCTTCCCGTTCGGAAGCGTCGCGCGGTGCACCTGCCCGATCGACGCGGCCGCGAGCGGCTTGTCGTCGAATTCCGTAAAGAGTCGCTCGATTGGCTGGCCGAGCTCGGCGCGAATCGTGCGCTCGACGTCGGCGAACGG
Organism: Gaiellaceae bacterium; assembly: GCA_035943915.1. Classification (GTDB taxonomy): domain Bacteria; phylum Actinomycetota; class Thermoleophilia; order Gaiellales; family Gaiellaceae; genus PALSA-600. The sequence goes on from DASZBP010000330.1 coordinate 15,343, forward strand.
GAACGGGCGCACGTCGTCCTGGAGCCCGCGCAGCTCGGCGATGATGTCGGGCGGGACGATGTCGGGGCGCGTCGAGAGCAGCTGCCCGAACTTGACGAAGGTCGGCCCGAGCTCGTCGAGCATCTCGCGCAGATGGCGGCCGCGCGCGGTGCCCGTCTCGTCGCCCTGGCGGCGCCGGCCGTCGACGACGTAGCCGAAGCCATGCCGCATCGCGACCTGGGCGATCTCGCTCAGGCGCCCGAGATTGCGCTGCTTCGGCCGGGTCGCCACGACCGAAGTGTGCCTGCAATTACGCGATTTTGACGATCGTCGCCTTCCAGGAGCCGCGAGGCGCCTGGACGTCGACGGTCTCCCCGACCTTGCGGCCGAGCAGCGCGGAGCCGAGCGGAGACGTCGGCGAGACCGTGCCGGAGCCGCCGACAGCGCTGACCTCCACGCTCATCGTGCCGCCGCTGTCGTCCTCGACGTCGACGACGGAGCCGATGCCGACCTTGTCGCCGCCGGCGTCCGCGACGATCGTCGCGTTCTCGAGCCGCGCGCGCAGCGTGCGGATGCGCGCCTCGAGCAGGCCCTGCTCGTTCTTCGCCGCGTGGTACTCGAAGTTCTCGGAGAGGTCGCCGAACTCACGCGCGGTCTTGATCGCCGCGACGACTTCGGTGCGGCGCGGGCCTTCGAGCTCTTCGAGTTCCGCCTGCATTGCCGCGGCCTGCTTCGCGGTGAGCTGCTCGCCGCCCTCTACCACTTGGACCGGCCTCCGCGGCGACGCGACGTGTACAGCAGCTTCGGCTTCGCGAGCGTCAGGCCCGCCGCCTCGTAGTTCTCGACCTGACCCTGCAACCGTGCGACGCGCGAGACGTCGGCCTGCTGCTCCGGGAGCACGAGCGTGATGCCGATGCCGCCGCGGCCGGCACGCCCGGTGCGGCCGACGCGGTGCGTGTAGACCGCAGGCTCCTCGGGCGGGTCGAAGTTGATGACGTGCGTGATGTCGTCGATGTCGAGGCCGCGCGCGGCGACGTCCGTGGCGACGAGCGTCTTCACCTTGCCGGAGTCGAAGCGCTCGAGCGCGCGCTCGCGCTGCGCCTGCCCTTTGTCGCCGTGAATGGCGGCCGCGTCGACGTCCTGGCGACGGAGCTTCTCGACGAGGCGGTCGGCGCCGGCCTTCGTCCGCACGAAGACGAGTGCGAGGCCGCAGTCCTCCGCTTTGAGGATGTCGATCAGCGTTGCCACCTTGTTGTCGGGGGTCACCGGGATGAAGCGGTGGTCGATCTCGCCGGTGCGGCGCTCGGCGGGCAACTCGCCCTCGAATCGCGCGGGGAAGTGCGTGTAGCGCCGAGCGAGCTCGCCGACCTCGCCGTCGAGCGTGGCGGAGAAGAACATCGTCTGGCGGTTGTCGGAGATCGATCGCACGAGACGATCGACCTGCGGCTTGAATCCCATGTCGAGCATCCGGTCGGCCTCGTCGAGGACGAGGACGGTCACCTTGTCGAGCGCGAGCAGCTTGCGGTCGACGAGATCCTGCAAACGACCGGGCGTGGCGACCACGACGTGCGCCTGCTTCGCCTCCTGCGCCTGCGCCTTGAGCGGCACGCCGCCGTACACAGAAGCGACCTTGATCGCGTCGCCCGCGATCAGGGCGAACTCCTCGGTGACCTGCACGCACAGCTCACGCGTCGGCACGAGCACCAGCGCGAAGGGCTTCGCGTCGGCGCCGTTCTGGACGATCGGGATCGCGAACGCGAGCGTCTTGCCCGAGCCGGTCGGGCTCTTGGCGAGCACGTCGCCGCCGCGCAGCGCCTCCGGGATGACGAGCTGCTGGATCTGGAACGGCGACTCGATGCCGCGCGCGGCCAACGATTCGCAGACGGCCTCGGACACACCGAGGGAACGAAAATCAGTCAGTTGTCTCAACTCCTTCAGACATAGAGATCGTGTCCGACGCATTCCCCAAGGAAAGGAGGAGACTCGATCTCACGGGAGCAGGCTCATCCCACTCCGTAGAAATCAAGGTAGCAGCGCTTACGGACGTTCGCTGTCTTCGACCAGGCGAAGCCGGTGCT
>DASZBP010000331.1:0-3238 GCA_035943915.1 Gaiellaceae bacterium
GTCGAACTGACGCGGCGCGTGTCCACGTGGGTCGTGCGGGCGAAGGCGCTGCGGCCGTCAAGCTGTGCAACCTTCGCCGGCGCCTCCCTTACTACCGCTCCTGTGGTTGCCAGAGCTAGCGTGCGTGCTGTGAAGCAGCTAACGCGTCGGTTCCCTGTCCGCCTCGTTCGTACGCTGGCGAGTGTTGCCGCGGTCGCGGTGGTGACGGGTGCGATCGAGCTGTTGAAGCCGCACGTGCCGGTGCTGAGCCTGGGCGTGCTCTACATCTTTGCGGTGCTGCCGGTCGCGATCGTTTGGGGCCTCGCGTACGCGATCCCGGTGTCGATTGGGAGCATGGCGGCGTTCAATTTCCTGTTTTTGCCGCCGCTGTACACATTCACGCTTGCTGATTCGCGGAATTGGTTCGCGCTCGCGGTCTTCCTGGTCACAGCGGTTGTCGTGAGCGATTTGGCTGCTCGCTCGCGGCGGCAGGCGCGGGAGTCGGCGTTGCTGGCTCGGATCGCGACGTCGTTGCTGGAGCATGGGAGCGTGAGTGCCGAGCTGGAGCGGATCGCGACGGAGGCTGCGCAGGCGTTACAGGTTGAGGGCGCGCGGATCGAGCTCGGTTCGAGCGCGGGCTCGATGGCTGGTCCGGCCCAGTCGCATCCGCTGTCGGTCGCGGAACGGCGCGTCGGGACGATCTTCTTGGAGCGGCCGCGGCAAGGGAGCGCTCGCGCGCGTCGTCGCCTGCTCCCCGCGCTCTCGTCGTTGCTCGGGGTGGCGATCGATCGGGAGCGTCTGGCGGGTGAGGCGTTCGAGGCAGAGGCTCTGCGTCGGAGCGACGCGATGAAGACAGCGTTGCTACGCGCGGTCAGCCACGACTTGCGTTCGCCCCTAATGGCGATCCTGACCTCGGCCGGGGCGCTAGCGCACGGCGAGCTGTCGCTCGATCGCGGCGACCGCCGCGAGTTGACAGAAACGATTCTCGGCGAGGCCGAAAGGCTCGACCGGCTTGTGAGCAATCTGCTTGATCTGTCGCGGCTCGAGGCGGGTGCCGCCGAGCCGGAGCCAGGGGTGTTTGCCGTCGACGACCTGGTCTTGCAGGCGCTCGACGGGATCGAGGCGGCCGGTGACCGGATCGAGATTTCCTTGCCGGAGGAAGACTCGGCGAGCGTTCGCGTCGACGTGCATCAGGTCGAGCGCGTGCTGGCGAACTTGCTCGAGAATGCATTGCATTACTCGCCCTCTGCGGAGTCGGTGCGAGTCCAGGTGAGCGCGACAGGGTCGGAGGTGCTGGTGCGGGTAATCGATCGCGGCCCGGGAATCGCGCCCGGCGAGGCAGAGCGGATCTTCGAGCCGTTTCAGCGCGGCTCGCGCACGAGCGAGACTCGTGGCGCCGGATTGGGGCTGGCGATTGCACGGGGGTTTGCGGAAGCAAACGGTGGCCGTGTATGGGCGGAGTCGCGCGAGGGTCAGGGCGCGACTTTCGTACTCGCGCTCCCGCTCGCTGCTGCAAAGGCAGAGGTGGCATGAGCGGGACGCGGGTGCTCGTGGTGGATGACGAGCAGCAGATTTTGCGCGCGTTGCGCACGAGCCTGCGAGGGGCCGGCTATGAGGTGGATACGGCGGACTCGGTCGAGTCGGCACTCGCCGCCGCCGGGATGCGGCCGCCGAAGGCGGTGATCCTCGATCTAGTCTTGCCGGACGGGACGGGGACCGAGGTCGCGCGTGAGCTGCGTAAGTGGAGTTCGGCGCCGATCATCGTGCTGTCGGCGGTGGGGGAGGAGCGCGAGAAGGTCGCGGCGCTCGATGCGGGCGCCGACGACTACGTGACGAAGCCTGTCGGAATCGACGAGCTGCTGGCGCGGCTGCGGGCGGTGCTGCGACGGACGACTCCGTCGGGGGAGCCGGTGATCACGATCGGCGAGTTGGTGATCGACCTGCAGAAGCGGCTGGTGACGAAGGCGGGTCGGCAGGTGCATCTCACGCCGCATCAGTTCGATCTGCTGCGCGTGTTCGCGGTGAACGAGGGGAAGCTGTTGACCCATCGGCTGTTGTTGCACGAGGTGTGGGGTCCGGGATATGGGAGCGAGTCGAATCTGCTGCAGGTGAACGTCTCTCAGCTACGACGGAAGATCGAGCCCGACCGCGCGCACCCGCAGTACTTGCTGACCGAGCCGGGCGCTGGCTACCGGCTCGTCGCCCCAAGCTAGAGCCTTCAGGGTTTCTTCAGGTCCGGGCTCGCAACCTTCAGGCGGCCCACAGCAGGGTCGGCCTAGCGTCAACGGCATGTACGACCTCGCCGTTCTCGCCACGTTCGCAGCGATCTTCGCGTTCATCTTTCTGCTGCTCTACGTGCTGGAGCGGATCTGATGTCTGCGGCGGACGCGTTCGGGCTCGCCGTCTCGCTGGCGGTGCTGGGCTACCTGGTGTACGCGCTCTTTCGCGGGGAGCGCTTCTAATTGAGCGGTCAGGGGATCGGACAGATCCTGTTCTACGCGGTCGTGCTGATCGCGCTCGCCTATCCGCTCGGCCTCTACATGGCGCGGGTCTACAACAGCGAGCGCTTCCTGTCCGGCCGGCGCTTCCGGTGGCTGCGAGCGAGCGAGCGCGGCTTCTACCGGGTGGTTCGCGTCGACGCGAGCAACGAGCAGGACTGGAAGGGCTATGCGAAGACGTTGCTCGTCTTCAGCGTTCTCTTCTGGGGGCTGCTGTACGCGATCCAGCGGCTACAAGCGCATCTGTTTCTGAACCCCGACCACCTGAAGGCGGTCCCTTCGCACATTGCTTTCAACACCGCCTCGAGCTTCCTCACGAACACGAACTGGCAGTTCTATGGCGGCGAGTCAACGATGTCGTACCTGACTCAGATGGGTGGGCTTGCGGTGCAGCAGTTCGTCTCCGCCGCTGTCGGCATGGCCGTCCTTGCGGCAGTGGTGCGCGGTCTCGCGCGCCGCTCGACTAAGGAGCTGGGCAATTTCTGGCGCGACCTCTACCGTTCGCTCGTCTACATCCTGTTGCCGCTGACGCTCGTGCTTGCGGTAATCCTGGTCTCGCAGGGCGTACCGCAGACCTTTGCCGCCCATGTGACGGCGCACACGCTCGAGGGAGTGACGCAGACGATCGCGCGCGGCCCGGTCGCATTGATGATCGCGATCAAGCAGCTGGGCACGAACGGTGGCGGCTACTTCAACTCGAACTCTTCGGTGCCGTTCGAGAATCCGAATGGGTTGACGAACCTGCTCGAGCTGTTGTCGAC
>DASZBP010000332.1:0-4887 GCA_035943915.1 Gaiellaceae bacterium
CGACCGCGTCCGCTACATCGCGCTGCCGCTCGCGCTGATCATCTGCATGCTTCGGCACTGGCGGCCCCTCTGGATGGTCGTGCCGGCGGTGGCGCTGGCCGGCGTCTGGAATCTCACGCCGATCGTCGACAGCTTCAGCCAGTCGTCGGCCGACGCCGCGGCAGTCCCGGCGTACTGGCAGCCCGCGATTCACTACCTCCACCAGCATCTCAGCCCGTCGTACCGCGTCGAGGCCGTCGACACCACCCAGCACTGGCCGGCGGCGTACCTGCCCGATGCCGGCATCCCGATCGTGCGCGGCTGGTACCGGCAGTCCGACTTCCCGCAGAACGAATTGCTCTACGACAGCAAGCTCGACGCAGGGACGTACCAGCGATGGCTGCGCCAGCTCGGCGTGCGCTACGTCGTGATCTCCGATGCCGTGCCCGACTACAGCTCGCGCGTGGAAGCGCGCCTCATTCGCAGCGGCAGCTCGGGCCTCGTTCCCGTCTTCCGCGCGCCGCACGTGATGGTGTACGAACTGCCTCACGCGACGTCGATGGTCACCGGCCCGGGGCTCGCGAGCGTCGACTGGCTGTATCCATCGCGCGCGGTGTTCGAGGTGAGCAAGCCCGGGACGTACCGCGTCGCGTTGCGCTGGTCGCCGTACTGGCACACGCAGCAGGGCTGCATCGCAAAGGGAGACGACGGCATGGTGCGCGTGCACGTCGGCAGGGCCGGCATGGTCGATCTGCAGTTCGCGCTGACCGTCACGCGGGGGCTCGATGCGATCGCCGGCGTGAAGCCCGCCGGCTCCTGCGGCTAACCTAGGGCGCATGGCGGAAGAAAACGCATCCCTGAGCGATCAGCTCGCGGAGCTCGGGGCCCAGCTCGACTGGGTCCGTGAGTACCTTTGACCCGCCTGCGCTCGAAGCCCGTCTGCACGATCTCGAACAGGAGCTGAGCGCCCCCGGGCTCTGGGACGACCAGGCCCGCGCCGCGAAGGTGTCCGCGGAGCACGCGCGCGTGTCACGCCGGCTCGAGGGGTACCGCCAGCTGAGCCAGGACTTCGCCGACGCGCGTGAGCTCGCCGCGATGGACGGCGGCGACATGGAGGACGAGATCGCCAAGTCGATCGAGCCGTTGCGCGCGGAGGTCGAGCGCCTGCAGGAGGCTGCGCTGTTCGACGGCGAATACGACGCGGGCGATGCCGTCCTCACGCTGCAGTCCGGCACCGGCGGCACGGATGCGCAGGACTGGACGGAGATGATGCTGCGCATGTACGAGCGCTGGGCCGCGAACCGCGGGTTCAAGGCCGAGCTGCTCGAGGCAAGCCCTGGGGAAGAGGCGGGGCTCAAGTCCGCGACGATGTCGATCGTCGGCGAGAACGCATACGGAGTGCTCAAAGCCGAGCGCGGGAAGCATCGCCTCGTTCGCCAGAGCCCGTTCGACCAGGCGCACCGGCGACACACCGCGTTCGGCACGGTGATCGTCGCGCCGCTGCTGCCCCTCGACGCGGACATCGAGATCAACGACGACGACCTGCGGATCGACACGTACCGCGCGCAGGGGGCCGGCGGCCAGCACGTGAACAAGACGGACAGCGCAGTGCGCATCACGCACGTGCCGTCGGGCATCGTGGTCGCGATCCAGAACGAACGGTCGCAGTCCGCCAACCGGCAGACGGCCATGCGGGTGCTGAAGGCGCGGCTCGTCGAGCGCGCCGAGGAGGAGCGCGAGGCCCTGCTGGCGAAGGAAAGGGGCGGTGCGGCCGACACCGGCTTCGGAGGCGAGAGCGTCCGGTCGTACGTCCTGCACCCGTACCAACTGGTCAAAGATGCGCGAACCGGCTTCGAGACAGGGAATACCCAGGCCGTTCTGGACGGTGACCTCGACGGCTTCATCCGCGAGTACCTGCTCGCCCGGGCAGCCGGGAAGATCGTCTGAGGGGTGGGGTAGACTGTCATCTACCTTCGGACGGGGGCGTGCCGCCTGAGCGGCGCTCGAAGAACTGTGCTGGAGCCTGAACTCACCACGACGCAAACTGCAGCGGCCGTGATCGACGATCCACTCGCGGCGGTCGATCGTCCCGGCGCGTCGTCGATGATCGTGTTCGACGCGGTGACGAAGGTCTACGAGCCTGACGTCCACGCGCTGCGCGACGTGACGTTCCACATCGACAAGGGCGAGTTCGTCTTCATCGTCGGCGCTTCCGGCTCCGGCAAGTCGACGCTTGTGCGCCTGCTGCTCAAGGAGCTCGAGCCGACGAGCGGGAAGATCGTGATGGGCGGCCGCGACCTGTCTCGCCTCAAGAACTCGAAGGTCCCGCTGCTGCGCCGGAACATCGGCTGCGTGTTCCAGGACTTCAAGCTGCTGCCGAACCGCACCGCTGCCGAGAACGTCGCGTACGCGCTGAAGGTGCACGGCGAGAGCAACGCCAACATTCGGCGCAAGGTCCCCGAGGTGCTCGCCATGGTCGGCCTGTCCCACAAGATGGGCTCGCTTCCGACCGAGCTGTCGGGCGGCGAGCAGCAGCGCGTGTCGATCGCGCGCGCGTTCGTCAACCATCCGCCGTTGCTGGTCTGCGACGAGCCGACGGGCAACCTCGACCCGGACACCTCGGTCGGGATCATGCAGCTCCTGTACCGCATCAACCGCGCAGGCACGACGATCCTGATGGTGACCCACGACCGCGAGATGGTCGACAAGATGCGCAAGCGCGTGATCCAACTCGAAGGCGGCCGGCTCGCGCGCGACGAACGCCGCGGAGGCTACGAGTGAGCGGGCGCTTCAAGCTCCTCGTCAGCGAAGCATGGCGCTCGCTCGGCGCGAACATCTCGACGACCGTCGCCGCGACGCTCACCGTGCTGATCGGCATGTTCCTGCTCGGGCTGTTCATCGCACTCGGCACGTGGACGCTCTCGTGGTCGAACCATGTGAAGCAGGAGCTCGTCGTCAAGGTCTTCTTCGTGCACAACGCGCCGCAGTCCGACGTCGACACGCTCGCCCGGCGACTCAACCAGAGCTCGCTCGTCAAGCCGGGCGGCGTGAAGTACACGTCGCAGAACCAAGGCTTCGTCGAGATGCAGAAGCAGTACCCGCAGCTCGCGCAGAGCGTCCCGTCGAATCCACTGGGCGCGCGCCTCGACATCACGCCCGACAAGGCTGAGGATGTCGACGCGCTCTACAAGAGCATCCTCGCGAACGGCAAACCCCCCGGCGTCGACAACGTCACCGACGGCAAGCAGCTCTCGCATCGCATTCTGAAGGTGGCGCACGCGATCGAGATCGTCTTCACCGTCGCGACGCTCGTGCTGATCGTCGCTTCCATCCTGCTCATCTCGAACACGATCCGCTTGTCGATCTTCTCGCGACGCCGTGAGATCGAGGTGATGAAGCTGGTCGGCGCCACGAACTGGTTCGTCCGCGGCCCGTTCATGCTCGAGGGCCTGATCACAGGCTTCGCCGGTGCGCTGCTCGCGATCTTCTTCCTGGTGATCGGCAAGGCCGTCGCGCTGCCCTCGATCCTGCCGCATCTCTCGAGCGACCCGACCGTGCACGCCTGGGCCTTCCCCGAGGTTGCGCTCGTCCTGCTGGCGATGGGCCTCGGCCTCGGCGCCATCGGTTCCGGCGTGACGATCCGGCGATTCCTCCAGGTCTGACGCTCGTCGTCGAGGTCAGCCGGCGGGGCAAGCTCCTGAGCGGGGAGCCGTACTTCACGCCGGGCGTGCCGATCGTGCTCGACACGAAGGGCGCGGGCGACCTCGTGCCCGGCGACCTCGCGGTCGTGCAGACGGGCCGCGGGCGTGCGCACGTCGAGCGCAACCTCGGGCCGGCGACGCATATCGAGAACGTTCTCGAGGCGCTGCTCGTCGAGCGCGGGGCACGCCAGGAGTTCGAGCGCCACGACTTCCGTGACATCGACACGTCGAATCGCGTCGACCTGCGCGACCTCATCACGTACACGGTCGACCCCGACACCGCGAAGGACTTTGACGACGCGCTGTCGTTTCGACGCGAGGGTGACGGTATTCGTGCGTGGGTTCACATCGCGGACGTCTCGTGGTTCGTCGGAGCCGACACGCCGCTCGATCGCGGCGCATCGCATCGTGGCTTCTCGACATACGTCCCGGGCCTGGTTGCGCCGATGCTGCCGCACGAGCTCGCCGACGACCTCTGCTCGCTGCGCCCCCACCAGGACCGGTTGTGCGTGACGGTCGAGCTCGGCCCGGGGGAGGAGCCGCGCTTCTACCGATCGGTCATCCGCTCCGACGCGCGCCTGACGTACGCCGAGGCGGAGCGGCGCGAGGCTCCGCCCGAAGTGCTCGAAGCACTCGAGTTGAACGACCTGCTCGCGCAAGAGCTGCGCGCGAAGCGCTTCGCCCGCGGTGCGTTGCAGGTGCAGACGCCGGAGGAGGTCTTTCGCTTCGACGGGAACGGCGGCGTCGCCGATGCGTGGCTCGAGGGCGAGCCGCACTCGCACATGCTCGTCGAGGAGCTGATGATCCTCGCGAACGAGCAGGTGGGCGCGTTTCTCGCGTCGCGGCGGCGCGAGGCGCTGTACCGCGTGCACGAGCGTCCGGACCCGCAGTCGATCTTGCAGCTGCTCGCGAAGCTGACCGATCTCGGCGTGCCGACGCCGCCTGTGCCCGATCCGCTTTCTCCGCAGCAGGCCGCAACACTCGCGGGCGCGATTTCGAGCCGCATCGCCGAGTACGTCGCGCACTCCGGACGCGGTAAAGAGGCGTTCCCGTCGCTCGTGCTGCGCGCGTTGAAGCAGGCGCGCTACGACTCGAAGAACCTCGGGCACTCCGGGCTCGCGTCGACGGCGTACGCGCACTTCACGTCGCCGATTCGCCGCTACCCGGATCTCGTGGTGCATCGGGCGCTGCTGCGCGAGCTCGGCCT
>DASZBP010000333.1:0-18537 GCA_035943915.1 Gaiellaceae bacterium
AGCTCACCGCCGTCGACGGCGAGACGCTCACAGCGCTCGTGCATACGTTCCATCCGGCCGGCAAGACCGTGTACCGCGTGCAGGCGGTCGACGCCGCGGGCAACGCGGGCAAGGTGAGCCGCCCGCTCGTCGTCGCGCCGACGCTGAAGCCGGCGAAGCTGCCGAAGCCGCTACCGCGCTGGGCGTGGACGCTGTACGCGTGGCAGCACGGGCACAAGGGCGCGCGTCCGGCACGTGCACCGAAGAGGCCGCCCGCGTGGTACGTGCGCTGGGAAGCGTGGCGCGCCGCGCCGTTTCACATCACGCGGTAAGGGCCTCGCCGACTTTCGAGAGGAACTCCTCGATCGTGAAGGGCTTCGCGACGACGTACTCGCCGGACGTGCGCGTGAACGACTCGGGGTCTGCGACGAGCCCCGACATGAACAGCGCGCGCAGGCCTGGCTGCACCGAGCGTGCCCGCTCGACGAGTTGCAGGCCGGTGATCTTCGGCAGCGTGAGGTCGGTGACGATCAGATCGCAGCCGTCTTCGCTCACGTGCCGCAGCGCCGCTTCCGGATCGGCGGTCGCGAAGACGTCGTGGCCGGTCTGCGCGAGCATCTCGCGCACGAGGTCGCGCACGAGTGGGTCGACCTCGACGACGACGACCGAGCCGCCGGCCGACAGCGCCTTGGCTTCGGGCAGCGGAGGCGTCACCGGCGCGCGGTCGGTCGCGGGGATGTAGATGCAGAAGCGCGTGCCTTCGCCGGGCGCGGTGTCGACGGCGATGAAGCCGTTGTGCTGCCGCACGATCCCGTAGACGGTCGACAGGCCGAGGCCCGTGCCGACGCCCGGCGGCTTCGTCGTGAAGAACGGCTCGAACATCCGCTCGCGCACGCCGCCGTCGATTCCCGCGCCTGTGTCCTGTACCGAGATCAAGGCGTACGGGCCTGCGTGCGCCCCGACGTGGCGGCGGGCGGTCTGCGCGCCGACTTCGACAGGACGCGTCTCGATGCGCAGCCGCCCGCCGTCCGGCATCGCGTCGCGCGCGTTGACGACGAGGTTCAGGAGCAGCTGCTGCAGCCGGCCGCCGTCCGCCTCTGCGGCGACGGGCTCGACCGCGCACTCGAACTCGATCGCGGGCCCGACGAGCCGGCCGAACATCGAACTCGTGTCGGCCACGAGCGCGCTGACGTCGATCGGCTCGGTGTCCTGCCGGTCGCGATGGCTGAAGGTGAGCAGCTGCCGCGTGAGCGACGCGGCGCCGTCGGCGGCCTTGAGCACTTCCCGCGCGTGCTCGGCGCTGCGCCCGCTGGTCTCGCGGGTGAGCAGCTCGCTGTAGCCGCGGATCGCGGAGAGGAGGTTGTTGAAGTCGTGGGCGACAGCGCCGGCGAGCAGGCCGAGCGACTCGAGCTTCTGGGCCTGGATCAGCTGCGCCTGGAGCTCGCCGATCGTGCGCCGGCTCAGGCGGAGGCGCAGGTACGCAACCGAGGAGACCGCGAGGAGGGCGCCGACGAAGAGCAGTCCGGCCGCCGCGCCGAAGAGCGCCATGCGGCGGAGGTTACCCGCAAGTTGCCATTTGTCGACAGTGGCGGACCGTTGGAGGCCCGGGCCGACACGCCCGAGCCTCCAACGGCGCGTCGACCTACCAGGGAGGGCCGAGGTCGCCGAGGACCGGGATGGCGGCGAGAGCTCCGGCAAGCATGAGCGCAAACGCGAACGCGCTCAACAGGGTGTAGCGAACCATGCAGCGTCCTTTCAGTGGTGTTGTCTGGGGAACAGCCACTGGCGCCAGGACTTGACAAAAGTCTACAAAGGCGATCGGACGGATGCGGCAGCTGTTGACAGCTGCCGCCTGTGTCGCAAGAGTGATGGCATGGAGCGGCGCCGGCGCGAGAAGGTCAAGTACTACGACGATCCGGTAGCGCTCGGCCGCCGGCTACGCGAGACGCGCGAGGCGGCCAGCCTCAGCCAGCGCGAGCTCTCGTTCCCGGGCTGCACGGCTGCGTATATCTCGCGCATCGAAAAGGGCGAGCGAGTCCCATCGCTGCAGCTGATTCGGGAGTTCGCGTCGCGACTCGGCGTGACGGAGGAGTTCATCTCCCACGGAGATCACCGGCCGCAGAACAAGGCGGCGAGCTTCGTGGAGGCGCGGGTCGCCCTGTGGATGGACGAAGCGGACGTGGCCCTCGAGCTCGCGAACGCCGCGCTCGACGGCGCGAAGTCGAATGCGGATCGGGCTCGCGCGAGCGCTCTCTTCGGCGAGATCGATCTGCACAAGGGCAACCTCGCGGAAGCCATCGATGCACTCGAGCGCGCGCGCACTCTCGACCCGCATCTCGAGGCCGACGATCCCCAGTTTGCAGAGAGCCTCGGCCGCGCCTACGCGCGCGCAATCGAGTACGAGTCTTCGATCGCGGTCTTTGAGCGAAACCGTGACCGAGCACAACAAGACGGCGACCCCGTCAACGAACTGCGCTTCTCGAGCCTGCTCGCAAACGCGTATTCGGACTCCGGCAACTTCCCCGCCGCCGAGGCGGCAATTGCACGCGCGATCAACCTCAGCGAGCAGGTCGAGCAGCCCTACCACCGCGCGAAGGCGCTCTGGGCGCAATCACGCCTGCGCTCCTTCCAGAAGGATCCCGAAGGCGCGGCGCGGTATGCACAGCGCGCGCTCGAGATCCTCGAGGTGGCGGACCAGACGTTCCACGCAGGCCTCGCGCACCTGTTGCTCGCACATATTGAGCTCGACCGGGGTAACGCCGAGCGTGCGCACGAGCTGCTCGAGCGCGGCGAGCCCACGATTCTTGCCTCGGGACGCGCAAACAACATCGCGGCCATGAAGGTCGACCAGGCCTGGGCTCTTGCGCAACTCGGCGAATCGGAACGCGCGGCCGCCACGGCAATGGAAGCGGTCGGGTTGCTGAAGCACCTCGGCTCGGTCGACGCTGCGCGCGGGTACGTGATCATCGCCGGCATCTACGAGTCACTCGGCGAAGACGATCGCGCCCTCGAGGTCTACGAGCTCGCGTTGGAGCTCGAGGATGTTCAGAGCCGTTACTCGGCTGAGGCGTACTCCAAGTACGCAGCGCTGCTCGAACGTCGCGGCGACAAGGACAAGGCGCTCGAAGTGCTGAAGCGTGCCATGAACGTGACTACAGAAACGCGTTCTCGCCCGTAAGGGCGCGGCCGATCAGCAGCTTCTGTATCTGGCTCGTTCCTTCGTAGAGCGTCGTCACCCGCGCGTCGCGCAGGTACTTGCCGACCGGGTACTCGTCGACATAGCCGTAGCCTCCGTGCGCCTGTAGCGCAGCGTTCGCCGCGCGCACCGCGACCTCGCTGGCGTAGTACTTCGCCATCGACGCTTCGACCCGGTACGGCTTGCCTGAATCCGCCGTCGCCGCCGCGCGCCACACCATGAGCCGCGCTGCCTCGGTCTCGACGGCGATGTCGGCGAGCAGCTCCTGCACGAGCTGGAAGCTCGCGACCGGACGGCCGAACTGCTTCCGTTCCTTCGTGTACGCGACCGCCGCGTCGAGACAGCCCTGCGCGATGCCGACGCAGCCGGCGCCGAGCGAGATGCGTCCGTGGTCGAGCGCGGACATCGCAACCTTGAAGCCTTCGCCTTCGCTGCCGAGGCGCGCGGAGTCGGGCACCCGAACGCCGTCGAGGAACAGCTCGGCGGTGTCCTGGGCACGCAGGCCGAGTTTGCCTTTGATCGGCCGCGCCTCGAAGCCGGCGCTGTCGGTCGGCACGACGAAGCACGTGATGCCTCGAGCGCCAGGTTCGCCCGTTCGGGCGAACACGAGCGCGTACGCGCTCCAGGAACCCAGCGTGATGAAGATCTTCTGGCCGCTGATCCGCCAGCCGTCGCCGTCGCGCTCGGCGCGCGCTTCGAGACCGCCGGGATCGGAGCCCGCGCCGGGCTCGGTGAGCGCGTAGCAGCCGAGCGCCGCGCCGCTCGTCAGGCCCGGCAGCAGCTCGGACTTCTGCGCATCGGTTCCCCAGTGCGCGACCGTCTTGCCGTAGAGGCCGTTCGACACGGAGACGATTCCGCGAACGTTGGAGTCGGCGCGTCCGATCTCCTCGACGACGAGCGCGTACGACACGAAGTCGAGTCCCATGCCGCCGTGCTCCTCCGGAATCGTCGCGCCGAGGAATCCGACGTCGGCGAGCTTGCCGACGATCGCAGGGTCGACGGCTTCTGCGCGATCCCATTCGGTTGCGTACGGCGCGATCTCCGCGTCGCAGAACTCGCGCGCTGTGCGCTTGATCAGCTGCTGCTCGTCGCTGAGCTCGAGATCCAAGGTGCCTGGCACCTTAAAAGGTGCCAGGCACCGGTGTCATTTCTTCGCGGTCGCCTTGCCGCCCTTGCGGCCGGCCGAGACCTTCTGCGCGTGCGTGCCGCCCTGCGACGCGCTGCTGCGCTTCTTCGACTCGCCGCCGTGCTTCGACGCGTTCGGCGAGTTGGCGATCTTGGCTGCACGCTCCTTCGACATCCCCTTTTCCCTCAGTGCTTCGTACTGCTTCTCGTTCTTGACGTTCGCCTTCTTGGTCGGCATCGCTCAACCCCTTTCGTTACCATTGCGTCATGCGCCGGATCCAGCTGACGACGACGTTCACGCGCGGCCGCGCGCGGGCGACGGTCGCCGGTCCGCGCGCGGCTTAATCGGCTCCGGGGTCATCCTCGGCCGATTGGTCCCCCTGAGTTGGATCGGGGACGGGCGATTCGTCTAGCTCCTCATTCCGATCGTCGTCACGGGGGTGACTAACCTTGTCGTCTTCTCTCATGCATGTCGTTCTTCCCGATAACTCTCAGCTCGAACTTCCCGAAGGCTCGACCGGCCTCGACGCCGCGCGTGCAATCGGGCCGAAGCTCGCCGAGCAGGCCGTCCTCGCACGCGTGAACGACGAGCCGCGCGACCTGCGGCTGCCGCTGCCCGAAGGCGCAAAGCTCGAGATCCTCACTCCGCGCGACAGCGCCGACCCCGACGCGCTGTACGTGCTGCGCCACTCGTCCGCGCACCTGCTCGCCGAGGCCGTCCGCCGGCTCTATCCCGGTGTGAAGGTCGCGATCGGGCCGCCGATCGAGAACGGCTTCTACTACGACTTCGACTTCCCGCAGCCGATCGCCGAAGCAGACCTCGAGAAGATCGAGGCCGAGGTCAAGCGCGAGATCAAGGAAGGGCGCACCTGGGAGCGTGAGGAGATCTCGCGCGCCGCCGCGCACCAGCGTTTCCTCGAGGAGAACGAGCCGTACAAGGTCGAGCTCGTCGACTCTGCCGAGGGCGACATCACTCTCTATACCCAGGAGAACTTCACCGACCTCTGCCGCGGCCCGCACCTGCAGAACGCAAAGCCGATCAAGGCGTTCAAGCTGACCGGCCTCGCCGGCGCGTACTGGCGCGGCGACGAGAAGAACAAGCAGCTCACTCGTATCTACGGCACCGCGTTCTTCTCACAGGCCGACCTCGACGCGCATCTCGAGCGGCTGGAGCAGGCGAAGCTCCGCGACCATCGCCGCCTCGGGCCCCAGCTCGATCTCTTCCACTTCGACGAGCACTCGCCGGGCTCGGCGTTCTGGCACCCGAAAGGGATGGTGCTCTGGAACATCCTCGAGGACTTGCGCCGCAGGGAGAACGCGAAGCGCGGCTACGCGGAGGTGAAGACCCCGCTGATCTACGACAAGGCGCTCTGGGTCACCTCGGGCCACTGGGAGAAGTTCCGCGAAAACATGTTTCAGATACCGATGGGCGACGACCAGGTCTACGGGATCAAGCCGATGAACTGCCCCGGGCACATGCTGCTGTTCGGCTCTGCGATGCGAAGCTACCGCGATCTGCCGATCCGCTACGCCGAGGCGGCGCCGCTCCACCGCAACGAGCTCGCCGGCGCGCTGCACGGCCTGACCCGCGTGCGCTACGTCACCCAGGATGACGCGCACATCTTCTGCACCCAGGAGCAGATCACCGATGAGCTCGACGCGTGCGTCGACTATCTCCGCTATCTCTACGACCTCTTCGGGCTCGAGCCCCGTGCGGAATTCTCGACCCGCCCGGAGAACAAGCTGGGTACCGACGAGGAGTGGGACTTCTCAGAGGGCGAGCTAGAGAAGGCGCTCGAACGGCACAAGATCCCGTACGTGGTCGGCGAAGGGGAAGGCTCGTTCTACGGGCCGAAGATCGACCTGCACGTCACCGACACCTTGGGCCGGTCGTGGCAGCTCGGCACCATCCAGCTCGACCGGCAGATGCCGCAGCGCTTCGGCCTGACCTACGTCGGCGCCGACAATGCGGAGCATCCCGTTTTCGTCATCCACCGCGCGCTCTACGGCTCGTTCGAGCGGCTCGTGGGGATCCTGCTCGAGCAGTATGCGGGTGCGTTCCCGTTCTGGCTGTCCCCCGAGCAGATCCGCATCATCCCGGTCGCCGAGAAACACGGTGCGGCGGCCCGGGAGCTCGCGTCGAAGCTCGAGCCGTATCGCGTGGAAGTCGACCAGACCGTCGAGACCCTCGGCAAGAAGATCCGGAATGCTGAGGTGCAGAAGGTCCCGTACGTGATCGTCTTCGGCGACAAGGAGTCCGACGAGAGCCTCGCGATCCGGGAGCACGGCGGCGCCCAGGAAACCCTGTCGCTCCGCGATTTCCGGGAAAAACTTGCTACCCTCATTCCCGGGCAAGCAGGGGCGGAACCGTCTCTCACCTCCTAGCTCACGCTTCGGAGGTTCAACCGATGGAAAAGGTTGAGAGAACCGCTGCCGCTGCATGCCGTAGCGGTTTTTTCGTTTTCAGCGACGTAGGGAGGACAACACGAGCTTGGTGACCAGACTTTGAGGCCGCGCAGAGGCTCCTTCGAGCCGCCGCGCCGTCCTGAACCACAGACCCGCATCAACGACGCGATCCGCGTCCCAAATGTGCGGCTGATCGGGGAAGACGGCGAGCAGCTCGGGATCAAGGCGACGGACGAGGCACGCGAGTACGCGTACGGCAAGAACCTCGACCTCGTGGAAGTTGCGGCCCAGGCGGATCCGCCCGTGGCGCGTGTCATGGACTACGGGAAGTACCGCTACGAGCTGGAGCAGAAGGCGAAGCTCGCCCGCAAGCACCAGACACAGGTTCACGGCAAGGAGATCAAGCTCCGTCCGAAGATCGGGATTCACGACTACAACACCAAGAAGGGCCACGTCACGCGCTTCCTCAACGAGCGCGCGAAGGTGAAGGTGACGATCATGTTCCGGGGCCGCGAGCGCGAGCATCCGGATCGCGGCCGTGACCTGCTCATGCGCCTCGCCGAGGACGTCAAGGACATTGGCCTGATCGAGACCCAGCCCCTGCTCGAAGGTCGCAACATGACCATGGTGCTGGGCCCAACGAAGAATGCGGGAGTCAAGAGAGATGCCAAAGCAGAAGACGCACTCGACCACGAAGAAGAAGTTCAAGGTCTCGGGGACGGGCAAGCTGACGAGGCGCAGTCAGATGTCGGGGAAGCTGATGCACCAGTCCCCGAAGAAAAAGCGCAAGTTCAGTAAGGAAAAGGCCGTCGACGCGTCGGTCGTCAAGAAGGTCAACCGCCTTCTGGGAAGGCGGTAACCAATGCCTCGCGTAAAGCGCTCCGTTCACGCGCGCAAGAAGCGCCGCAAGGTTCTCGAGGAAGCCAAGGGCTACTGGGGGATCAAGAAGAGCTCGTACACGTACGCCAAGGAGCAGGTCGAGCGCTCCCTGGCCTACGCGTACCGCGACCGCAAGACGAAGAAGCGTGACTTCCGCCGGCTCTGGATCATGCGCATCAACGCAGGGGCCCGTGCAAACGGCCTCTCGTACAACCAGTTCATCGCGGGCCTCAAGGCGGCGGACGTCGAGCTCGACCGGAAGATCCTGGCCGACCTCGCAGTTCACGACCCCGCGAAGTTCGGTGAGATCGTCGCGCAGGCGAAAGCCGCGCTCGCGAAATAACGCCGTTCGCGGAGATCTTCGAACGCCAGGCCGGGTACTGCGACGGCCGTTCTCCTCTCTACGCGGCTCTGTGCCGTCAGCTCGCCGCCGACCCCCGGGTCGCGGCGCTGACGGAAGAGCCGCGCTGGGATCTCCCGCTGCGGCTCCTCGCGGGGCTGCATTACCTCGTGCTGTCGCGTCGCGCGACGTGGGACGACCTCGGGCTCGACGAGCACGCTGCGTTTCTGCAGAAGTTCTGCGCCGAGCAGGACGTGCAGACGAACGAGGTGCAGCGCTCGTGGGCGCTCGTGCCCGCATTCCTGTCGCTCGCCGACCACCGGCCCTTCGACATGCTCGAGCTCGGGCCGTCCGGAGGGCTGAACCTCGTCTGGGATCGATACCGCTGCGTCTACTCCACGGGAACGTGGGGGAGCGGTGCGCTCGAGTTGCGCGGCGACGACTGCACGCCGCCGCCTGCGTCGTTCTTCTCACTTCCCGTAACCGTTGCACGGCGGCGCGGCGTCGACCTCAACCCGGTCGACGTCACGACGGATGAGGGGTCGCTGCTGTTGCAGTCGTTCGTCTGGGCCGACCAGGCGGAGCGACTCGCGCGTCTCCGCACGGCCATCGACATCGTGCGCGCAGACCCGCCGGAGCTGATCCGTGGTGACTACGTCCGCGACCTCCCGCAGCTGCTCGCCGACCGTGTGCCGGGCGCGCAGCTCGTCGTGTACGAGACCGCTTCGACGCAGTACCTCTACCGTGAGCAGCGCGACGCGTTGTACGAGGCGATGCACGACGCGGGACGTCGAGAGCCGTTCACGTTCCTGACGACGCTCTCGAACGGCGGGGAGGATCACTACACGTTCGAGCGCGTCGACTGGCCGTCAGGCGCGCGCCGCGCGATCGAGCACTTCGACTTCCACGGCGGCTGGCTCAGGTGGTTGTGAGCGACCGGAGGTAATCCTCCAGGTTGTCCCAGCTGCTCTCCTGACCGTCGAACTTGGTCATGCGCGCACGCCCGGCCTGATCGGTGAACGCAAGGTTGATCCTGATCGTCGTCACTCCGTCCGTCTCGTGCAGATCGACGGTCTCGACGGCGTTTGCATCCGGCCAGCCTTCGAACCGCCACGTCGAGACCACCCGGGTCGGCCGCTCGAGCTCCAGGTAGGTGCCGCGAAAGACGCATTCGGTGCCATCGGGAGTCACGGCAACGAAGTGATAATCCCCGCCGACGCGCAAGTCGATCGAGCACACCGTCATCTCGTCGTCGAAAGCCGCGAACCAATGGCGAACATGCTCGGGCTGCGTGAGGGCGTCGAAGACAAGCTCGATCGCCGCGTCGAATGACCGCGTCGTGACGATCTCGAGCTCGCTCGGAAACTCCACGACCGACGACCCATGCCGGTTGGCTGTCACTGCTGTTCTCCTTGTCGTTGCAGTTCGATGAGGTAGTCGCCCATGCGGTCCATGCGCGCGTTCAGCACGTGCTCGTACTTGGCCAGCCACTCGTGCATCGGGTGAAGGCGTGTGGGCTCGACGCTGTAGATCCTCCGGCGTCCGTCGGCCCGACTCCTGACGAGCCCGACCTCGCTCAGCACGCGCAGATGCTTCGACACCTGCGGCTGCGACAGCGAGAGATCGTCGACGATCTCGCCGACCGCCATCTCGCCTCCGGCGAGCACGTCGAGGATCGCGCGCCGGCTGGGCTCGGCGATCGCGTTGAAGACGTCGGCGGTGGCGGCGGCGCGGGGCATCGGCTTCATATTCCTATATCGGCATATATCTTGTCAAGGTAGCGTCGCGCCATGTCTGCCGACCTTGTCCGGAAGCTCCACCAGCGTCGCTGGCGCGACAAGCTCGGGCTCTTCTTCGTGGAGGGCGAGGACGCGGTGGACGCTGCGACGGCAGAGCCCGTCGAGCTCGTGACCGATCCGAAGATGCTCGCGGAGGTGTCGAGCGCCGCGCACCCACCGCGCGTCATCGGCATCTACCGGCGCTCCGACCTGCCGCAGTGGGACGAGCGCGCGGCGACGATCGCGCTCTGGAAACTCGCCGACCCCGGCAACGTCGGCACGCTGATCCGAACCGCTGACGCGTTCGGCGCCGCCGTTGCGCTGTCGCCGGGTTGCGCCGATCCGACGTCGCCGAAGGCGCTGCGCGCGACGGCCGGCTCGATCTGGCGCGTGCCGCTCGGGACGTGGGACGACGTCGGCGGCACGCGCGTCGCGCTCGTTGCGCACGGCGGCGAGCCGCTTGCCTCGCTCGATCTCTCCGCGCGCGTCACGTTCCTACTGGGAGCGGAGCGCGCCGGGCTGCCGGACGACGTGGAGCGTGACCTCGACGCGCACATCCCGATCGCCGGCGCGGAGTCGCTGAACGTCGCCGCCGCGGGTGCGATCGCGCTCTACGAATGGAGCCGGCGGACGATGCCGGCGAGCCCGTCGCGCACGTAGTCGGGCTTGTCGAAACGGAGGCCGTAGTCGGCTTCGAACCACGGCCCGAGGCGGTGGTAGAAGCGCGAGCGCCGTCGCAGCTCGTCGTCGAGCTCCCACTCGGCGAACGGGACGTGGGCGAGCCATGCGTAGTCGACAGCGGGATCGCCCCAGCTCACGTGGCTCCAGTCGATGACGCCCGCGAGCTTCCCTTCGCGTACGAGCAGATGGGCCGGCCCGAGATCGCAATGCACGACCGCGGGCTCGTAGCCCGTGAGCGTCTCGACTTCCGCGAACAACGCGGCGGCGGCGTCGCGGTCGCCGGGCTCGAGCAGCGGGACGACCGTCTTCGCGAACCTCTCGCAATGCGACCGGTACAGCGTTTGCCAGTCGGGCCGCGGGACGGGCGCGTCCGCGGAGTGGAGCGCGTCGAGGAACGCTCGAACGCCGTCCGGATCCTCGCGCGCGAGCGGCTGCCCTTCGATCAGCCGGTACGCGACGAACGCCGGATCGCGCGACACGTGCTCGAAGTGCGGCACAGCGACCGGCAGCGCCGCCGCGAGAGCGGGCAGCGCCTCCACCTCCGTTCTGAGCCACTCTTCCGCGTCGGCGCGGCGAGGGAAGCGGAACACCCAGCCCTGGGTCACGACGATCTGAAAGTCGTAGCCCTCGTCGATCAGCTTCAGCGACATACCCAGATCGAGTCCTCGCCGCCCCAGTACGGCTGCTTGTCGAACCAGCCGTAGTGGCCCTCGACGACGAATCCCGCCTCCTCGATCAGCGCCCGCCATTCGGCGACCGGCAACCACGCGAGCGACATCTCCGTCTCGGTCTCTTCCGTGCGCAGGCGCAGGATCAGCGTGCGGCTCTCCGCGTGCCACTGCGCGAGCTCGTAGATGCCGGGCTCGCGCTCGAGCCACTTGTCGTGCGTCTCGTCGATGTCGTCTTGCGACGGCTCGAAGACGTCGAACACGAACCGGCCGCCCGGGGCAACGAGCTTGCGCGCCGCTCGCAGCGCTTCGCGGCGGTCGGCATCGGTCTCCATGTGGAGCATCGCGCGGAACGGGCTCGTCACCAGCGGGAACGTGCCGCGCACCCCGGGCTTGCGCAGATCGCCGACGCGCAGGTCGACGAGCTCCGCGACGCCCGCGAGCTCGGCCGCCTCGCGGGCGACCTCGAGCATTCCCGGCGACGTGTCGATGCCGGTGACGCGGATGCCGGCAGCCGCGATCGGGATCGCGATCCGCCCCGTGCCGACGCCGAGCTCGAGCACCGGGCCACGCGACTCCTTCGCCAGCTCCACGTAGAACGGCACGTCCTCGACGACCGTTCGCGACCACGGGTCGTAGATGCGGGCGATGCGGTCGTAGGCGGACATCGCTACCCTTTCTACCGTGCTGACGGCGACGCAGCTGTTTATCCGGCCCCGGTGCGCACCGGGGCGCGTCCGCTAGCGCTCCTCCCGACCGCACCGGGGCCTCACATGTCCCGTCAGAGCGAAAGGAGGAATCACCTTGGATAGGCTCGCCGCCGTGACCGACTGGCAGGCCCACGAGCAGGAAGCGCAGCAGGCGATCGCCGCTGCGGCGAACGCGGGCGACCTCGACGACGCGCGCGTCCGCTACCTCGGCCGCAAGTCGGAGCTCGTCCAGGCGCTGCGCGCCGTGCGCGACCGCGAGAGCGGGATGCTCTTGAACGGCATTCGCACGCGGCTCGAGGAGGCCGTGCAGCAGCGCGAGAACGCGCTCGCTGCGGAAGAGCTCGACCGCCGCCTGCGCACCGAAGTCGTCGACGTTACCGTTCCCGGCGAGCGGCTGCCGGTTGGGCATCTGCATCCGATCACACAGGTGCGCCGCATCGTCGAGGACGCGTTTCTCGGCCTCGGCTACGAGGTGCGCGACGACCGCGAGGTCGAGACCGTCGAATACAACTTCGACAAGCTCGCGTTCGCCCCGACGCACTCGACGCGCTCACCGCGCGACACGTTCTTCTTCGACGACACGCATCTGCTGCGCACGGAGACGTCGCCGAGCCAGATCCACATCATGGAGGAGAAGCCGCCGCCGATTTACATGGTGTCGATCGGCCGCGTCTATCGCCGCGACGCGATCACCGCGACGCGCAACCCGATCTTCCATCAGTTCGAAGGTCTCGCCGTCGACAAGGGCATCACGCTCGCCGATCTCAAGGGAACGCTGCTGCACGTCATGCGCGCGCTCTACGGGCCCGACCGCCGCGTGCGTTTCCGGACGCACTTCTTCCCGTTCACCGAGCCTTCGATCGAGCCCGACGTGTCGTGCGGCATCTGCGGCGGCACGGGTTGCCGTACGTGCAAGTACTCGGGCTGGCTCGAGATGGGCGGCGCCGGCATGGTCGACCCGCAGGTGCTTGCGAATGTCGGCCTCGACCCGGAGGAGTGGAGCGGCTTCGCATTCGGCTGCGGGCTCGAGCGCGCGGCGCAGCTACGCCACGACATCCCCGAGATCCGCCCGCTGTGGGGCGGCGACCTGCGCGTGCTGAGGCAGTTCTGATGCGCGTCCCGCTCTCATGGCTGCGCGACTACGTGCCGCTCGAGATGCCGCTCGACGAGCTTGCGACGCGGCTGTCGATCGCCGCAGCCGAGGTCGAGGGCATCGAGACGATCGGCGTGTCGCCGGACGCCGGCAACCTCGAGCTCTTCCGCGTCGGCAAGGTGCTGGAGGCGGAGAAGCATCCGAACGCCGACCGGCTGCAGCTGACGCGCATCGACATCGGCGAAGGCGAGCCGCGCTCGATCGTGTGCGGCGCGTGGAATTTCGGCCCGGGCGCGACGGTTGCCGTTGCCCTTCCCGGCGCGACGCTGCCGAACGGGCTGACGCTCGAGCGGCGCAAGGTGCGCGGCGAGGTCAGCGACGGGATGATCCTCGCAGAGGACGAGGTTGCGCTCGGCGAGGATCACAGCGGCATCATGCTGCTGCCCGACGGCATCGCTGCCGGCACGCCGCTTGCCGAGGTGCTGCCGCTGACGGAGCAGGTGCTGCTCGTCGAGGCGACCGGCAACCGCCCGGATCTTCTGTCCGTCTACGGCATCGCGCGGGAGGTCGCCGCCCTCTACGACCTGCCGCTCCGAAACATGCCTGGGGACAGCCTCCAGACACGGCCCGAGCGGACGATCGACGTGCGCATCGAGGACGTCGAGCGGTGCCCGCGCTACGACGCGCGGCTGTTCGAGAACGTCACCGTCGCCCAGTCGCCGCTCTGGCTGCGTGCGCGGCTCGTCGCGGCCGGCGTGCGCGCGATCTCGAACGTGGTCGACATCACGAACTACGTGATGCTCGCACTCGGCAGCCCCCTGCACGCGTTCGACGCTGCGACGCTGCGCGAAGGACGCATCGTCGTGCGGCGCGCGAAGGCGGGGGAGAAGCTGCGCACGCTCGACGGTGTCGAGCGCGAGCTCGCGACCGACGACCTCGTGATCGCCGACGCGGAGCGCCCGACCGCGCTCGCCGCGATCATGGGCGGTGAGGAGACCGAGATCGGCGACGCCACGACGAGCGTGATGCTCGAGGCGGCGAACTTCGAGCCGTACGGCATCTTCAAGACGAGCGAGCGCATGCGCCACCGCACCGAGGGCTCGAACCGGTGGGAGAAAGGCGTTGACCCGCACCTTGCAGAGCCGGCCGCGAACATGGCGACCGAGCTGCTGCGCGAGCTCGCAGGTGCGGAGTGGGTCGCGCACAGCGATGTCTTCCCGAGCCCGCCCGAGCGCGCCGCCGTACGCTTCCGTCCCGAGCGTGCCGACGAGGTCATCGGCGTCGAGACGCCGGCGGCCGAGCAATACGCGATTCTCGGCCGCCTCGGCTTCGGGCGCGAAGGCGAGAGCGTCGTCGTGCCGACGTGGCGTGCCCGCGACGTGACGCGCGAGATCGACGTCGTCGAGGAGATCGCACGCTTCCGTCTCGAGGCCGTGCCGTTCACGCTCCCGCTGCGCCGCGCGATGATCGGCGCGCTCACGCCGGAGCAGCGCCTTCGCCGCCGCGTCGAGGATGCGCTCGTCGGCCTCGGCTTCGCCGAGACGTACACCATGAGCCTGCGGCCCGACGACGACACGACGTGGAAGCTGCCCGAGCCGATCAGCGTCGAGCTGACCGCGCTGCGCACGCGGCTGCTGCCGAGCCTCGTCGAGTCCGCCGAGCGGAATCGCGACGCGGTCAACTCCGAGATCGCGATCTTCGAGGTCGCGCGCGTCTACCTGCCGGGCGGCGGCGAGCTGCCTGACGAGCACGTGCACGTCGCCGGCCTCGCCGAGGGCGGCTTTGCGCGCGCGAAGGGCGTCGTCGAGGCGTTGTACGAGACGCTGCACCTCGAGCCGAGCTTCGCGCGTGGCGAGGACCCGCTGTTCCACCCGGGGAAGTGCGCCCGGACCGCTTCCGGCGTGCTCGGCGAGGTGCATCCACGGCTCATCGAAGGCGAGTGGTGTGCGTTCGAGCTCGACCTCGGCGCGCTCGGCGGCGGGCAGACTGTCCGCTACCAGGACGTGATCACCTTCCCGGCCGTCCGCCAGGACATCGCGGTCGTCGTGGACGAGGACGTCGAGGCAGGCGCGATCGTGGCCGCTGCGCGCGAGGCGGCCGGACCCGAGCTCCGCGAGGCGCAGGTCTTCGACGTCTACCGCGGCGAGCCCGTGCCGGCGGGGAAGAAGTCTGTTGCCTTCTCGGTGTCCTTCCAGTCGCCGGAGCGAACACTCTCCGACGAGGACGCCTCTCGGCTCCGCGAGGCAATCGTCTCCGCCCTGGCGCGGGACTTCGGCGCACAGCTTCGGGCGTAACCCTTTCGCAAATAGGACGTCGGCGCCGAGCGCTAGACCGAACCGAAGCTGAACGAGCTGAGCGTCCGGGCCACCGCCGGGGCGCTCAGACTTTCGTCAGCACGTACGCGCGGCGGTGGATCTTGCCGAGCATCGCGTACACGTGCCACAGGCAGTCGCTCAGCATCACCTCGTAGTTCGTCTGCCCGAACTGCGCGATGTAGCGCTCCGGGGCGCGCCGTAGCCGCGCCGCCCAAAGCAGGCGCTGCCCCGGCTTACGACCGTCGTCGACCTCGCCCCATTGGCTGCCGATCTCGAAGCGCTCGTCGATGCGAAAGCCGTCCATCGCCCTCTCCACGTTCACGGGGTCGAGCGCCGACCTGACCGTGCGCGTCAGCCGGAAGAACTCGTCCGCCTCATTCGGTTCGAGCAGCTCCGTGACGAACATCGAATACACCATCGCGCGGCCGCCGGGGCGCAGTACGCGACGCAGCTCGGAAAAGGCGAGCGGAAGGTCGTCGACATGCTCGATCATGTCGCGGCACCACACGAGGTCGAACTGCCCGTCCGCGAAGGGAAGCTTCTCGATTACCCCGACCACGTTCGGCGGCTCCGCATACGGGTCGACACCCACCACGTCGAAGCCGAAGCGCTCGGTCAGCCCGCGGACGTGGTTACCGCGGCCGCAGCCGACGTCGACCACTCTCGCGCCGCTCGGCAGGCCCATCGCTTCGACGAGACCGTAGAGCGCGTCGGGGCCTTCAGGTTCCAGGCTCTCCAGCAGCGCTTCGTGAAACGCGTCCTCCACGGCGTCGAACGACTCGTACGCCTCGGCGAGCAGCGTGTTCATGTGGCTGACGCTACCGCTCGCGGCTGCGGCGCGCCAAGAAGCGCATGGCGGCACCGATGCCGCCGGAGAGCACGAAGCCCGTGGCGACCGCGCCGCCTGCGAGCAGCGGGAGCTTCGCCTTCATCTTGGCGGCGACGCCGAGCTCCCCACGGAGATGCTCGACGGACGCAGCGAGCTGCTCGCGCTCCGCCTCGATCTCGCGCTTGAGGTCTTCCGCAGTGCTCATTTCTTGATCGCCTCCGACGTCAGCTTCGCCTCGCGGATCGCCTGCTCCGGCACCGGCGGAGTCCCTTTGCGCAGGCGGCCGATCGCAAGCATCCCGAGGATCCCTGCGAGCCCGCCCAGGATCACCGTCGTGACAAGCAGCGCGAGCCACGTCGACAGGAACGTCGCGAACACCGCGGCAATCGTCAGGAACGTGAAGAGCAGCGCCATCAGCCCGAAGACCGCTGCACCGAGGCCGAGACCGATCCCTACGCCGAGGGCGATGCCTTTCTTCTTCAGCTCGAGCGCGGCGAGCTGCACCTCGAGCCGCGCGATCGAACTCGCGTGCTCGGCAACCTGCTTCGCTGCGGCTCCGAGGCCGCCGTTTCCGTTCCCGTTACCAGCGTGGGTGGGCATGGCCTCTCCAGTCGAGTGCCTTCGCGGCGAGCATACCCACCGCGAACGCAGCGCCCAGCACGAGCCACGGGCTCGGCCCGCCGCCCTTCGGCTTCGGCTTCTTCGGCGCACTCGGAGGAGGGGCCGTGCGGGTGCGGATCGGTGCGGTCGGGCTCTCGCCCTTCATGCGGGCCTTCACAAGGCTCGGCTTGAGCTTGCGCAGGAAGTCCGGATCGTCGGCGAACGCCACGCCGACCTTCGCCTTGACCCCGCCCTCGCGCTCGGCGTTCTGCACAAAGGTCTCGAGCTTGTCGGCGGCCGACTCGAGTGCCTGGTCGCCGCGCGTCACTTCTTCGTCGGCGGCTCTTCGCCGGTCGTGACGCGCCAGATCTTGGACGCAAGGCGGCGCGAGGTGATCGTCGCGGCGGCGCCGAGCCCGGCGTAGAGGGTCGACCACATGACTTTGCGGATCATGTGGGTGTCTTCGCCGCATGCCACGCAGGTGAAACTTGGCGTCCCGCGCTGCATAGGGAATGCTCTGTCTATGCAGCGGGAGGAACAGCGCGTCCTGCCGAAGGCGGAGCGCCAGAAGCTGATCGCGAGCGTGGTCACGCGCAAGCGCGTCGGGACGCAGCAGGAGCTCGTCGACGCGCTAGGCGGCGCGGGCTGCCGCGTCACGCAGGCGACCGCATCGCGCGACATCCGCGAGCTCGGGCTCGAGAAGGTGCGCGACCAGTTCGGCGTGCGCTACGTCGTCCCGGGCCGCGAGCGGCGCATCGACCCGCGCGACACGCTGAACAGCCTGCTCGCGCAGTTCGGGCGCCGCGCAGTAGCTGCGCAGAACGTCGTGGTCGTGCAGGCTGAGATCGGGTCTGCGCCGGCGATCGCGCGCGCGATCGACCGGCTCGAGCATCCGCAGGTCGTCGGCACGCTCGCAGGCGACGACACATGCCTTGTCATCGCACAGGACGAGCGGAGAGCCCGCGCGCTTGCGCGCGAGCTCTCCGCTTCGATTGCTGACTAACTGCTCTTGATCGGGACGAGCGCGGCGTAGACCGTCGACACGTGCCCGGACGCGTCGTTGACGGCGGCCGTCACGGTGTACGTGTCATCCACGTCGATCTTGAAGTCCGCGTGGAACGCGACGGACTCATCGGGCAGGACCGTGGCCTGAGGCTCGCCCCTGGACACGATCTTGCCCTTCTCGTTCTTGATCGTGTAGGTGATGCCGACCGTCATCCCGGCCGAGTAGTAAGCGATCGCCGGGACGTAGAGCACGACCGTCGGCTGCGTGCGCGGCTGCACCGACTGCACCGAGCCCGCCATCGCATGCGCGAGGCTCGAGAACGCGGCGAAGGCCGGCTTGTGCGCGCCACTCGACGCCTCGATGCCGCTGCGCCAGGGGTTCGACGTGGCTGCGACGCTGTCGCGGAACGTGAACCAGACGAACATCTGCACGTCCGGATCGGACTTCGCGAACGTCAGCGCCTGCTTCGCGTACGCGGCCTGCTGGGCATAGGTGACGCCCCTCGGCTGCTGCGGCTTCGTCTGGTGGCCGTATTCCGTGATCCAGATCGGCACGTTGCGATGGAACCACTTCGTGAGATCGCTCTCGAAGCGGTGCAGGTTCGTCAGCGGCACGTTCGGATAGCGCGCCTTGCCGAGCGCCTTGCCGTTGACCGCCGTGGGGTAGGGATGCTGCGCCCACGCGGTGAACTTCAGCCCCTTCGTCTTTGCGACGTACCGGGCGAAGGTCGCCGGCGCGACCGACTGGCCCTGGCCGGACTTGCCGGTCGGCTTGTCGCGGCCCTCCGGCGAGGTCTCGCCGATCGCGACGGCTGCGGACGGGTTGCCCGCATGCACGCCGGCGTAGATCGCCTTGTAGAGCTTCACGTAGAGGCCTGGGCTCACGGTCTTCTTGCCGGAGAACTGCGGCGTCAGGAAGAGCGACAGATTCGG
>DASZBP010000334.1:0-3998 GCA_035943915.1 Gaiellaceae bacterium
AACCTGCTTGCGCTTGAAGCTGATCTCGCGCTTCAGCAGCGGCACCTTCTCCGCGGCCGGCGCTGTCTCGGCGACCGCAACCGGCACTTCGACCGGCGCGTCCGAGCTCGGGGTGTCTGACACCGGCACGGTGTCAGACACGGTTTCCGGCACCGCGACGGCAACCTGCTTGCGCTTGAAGCTGATCTCGCGCTTCAGCAGCGGCACCTTCTCCGCGGCGGGTGCCGTCTCGGCGACCGCAACCGGCACTTCGACCGGCGCGTCCTCTGCAACCGCAACCGGCTCCGCGACGGCCACCGGCTCTTCAACCGGGAGCGGGATCACGAGCGTCGGCTCGTCGGGCAACTCGACCGGGGTCTCGTCGACCGGCGCGGCGACCGCCTTCGCCCAGCCGTAGAGCGACGCGGGCACCGGAAGGTTCGAGCTGACCGGGGCAGGATCGACGGCCTCGCGTGCAGGCAGCAGCGCGACCGGATCCTGCCCCTCCCCCGCAGCAGGCTTCGGGAATTCGAGGGTCGCCGGCTTGTCGGCAGCCGGAGCCGGGACGCGCGCCGTCCACCGCTCGACCCGGCTCACCGGATCGGCCGCGGGAACGACGGGCACCACGACATGGTTAGCCGGAGGCCGCTCGCTGCGCACGCGCGAGCGCTCGAGCAGGTGCGCAGGCAGCGGGGGCAGCGGTTCCGGCTTCTTGCGAAGGCGGATCTCCTTCTTCCAGAGCGAGTCGCTCATTGCGCAACCTCGGCGAGACGAAGGCCAGTGTCGGAGACACCAGGAGCGTTGAGCGGCGCGCCCATCCGCTGCAGAAGCGCGATCAGCTCTTCGCGGCGCGACGACCGGCCGATCGCCTCGTCCGGCGCGACGACCTGCCGCGTCACGAGGTCGGCGAGCGACTGCTCCATCGTCTGCATGCCGGCGCGCGAGCCCGTCTGCATGTACGAGTAGGTCTGCGCGATCTTCCCCTGACGGATCAGATTCCGGATCGCGTCGTCCGGCAGCAGGATCTCGAGCGCTGCCGCGCGGCCACGGCCGTCTGCAGTGGGAAGCAGCGTCTGGGTGACGACGCCCTGCAGCGCGCCGGCGAGCTGCGTGCGCACCTGCTCCTGCTGCTCCGCGGGGAAGACGTCGATGACACGGTCGATCGTGCTGGGCGCACTCTGCGTGTGCAGTGTCCCGAACACGAGATGGCCGGTCTCGGCAGCGGTGAGCGCCGTCGAGATCGTCTCGAGGTCGCGCATCTCGCCCAGCAGGATCACGTCCGGGTCCTGGCGGAGCGCCGCGCGGAGCGCAGCGCCGAAGCTCGTGGCGTCGACGCCGATCTCGCGCTGGTTGACGATGCAGCGCTTGTGCCGGTGCAGGAACTCGATCGGGTCCTCGATCGTCATGATGTGATCGGTTCGCGTGCGGTTGATCTCGTCGATCAGCGCCGCAAGCGTGGTCGATTTGCCGGAACCGGTCGGACCGGTGACGACGACGAGGCCGCGCGGAAGCTGCGTGAGAGAACGAAGACCGTCGGGAAGGCCGAGCTCCTCCAGCGTCTTCAGCTCGGCGGGGATGACGCGGAAGGCCGCGGCCACCGACTCACGCTGCTGGTAGACGTTGACGCGGAAGCGGCCGGCGCCGGGAACGCCGTAGGAGAAGTCGAGCTGGCGGTCGATCTCGAAGCGCTTCTGCTGCTCGGTCGTGAGGATGCGATAGAGCAGTGCGCGCGTCGTGTCCGCGTCGAGCGCGTCGCCCGGGAACGTGACGAGCTCGCCGCGAACGCGGGCGGCGGGCGCCGACCCGACGGTGACATGCAGATCGGACGCGCCGAGATCCACGGTGCGCGCGAGAAGCTCGTCGATCGACTGCGGCATTGCCTCCACGGGGAGGCCTATCGGCACGCGTGCGGACGAACTTGAACGTCTCGCTCTCACTCATCGCGAGGGAGAGGTCTCGCCCTCGGCGAGGGACCGAATCACTCGAACGGGGGTGTGCCACCTGACCGCTTGCCGTCGATACCGGCATCGCCATCGTCCTCCCCTTTCCAAGGAGATTGCTTCAGATGATCAACAAGATCAAGACCCGCCTGGCGAGCGAAGAGGGCTTCACCCTCATCGAGCTCCTGGTCGTCATCATCATCCTCGGCATCCTCGTCGCTATCGCGGTGCCGGCATACCTGAGCTTCCGCGGCTCCGCGCAGGACGCCGCCGCGAAGGCCAACGTCCGCTCGGCAGTCCCGGCGGCCGAGGGCTACTACCAGGGCCACAACGACTCGTACACCGGCCTCGACGGCACGGCGCTTCGCACGGAGGCGCCCGGTGTGGGGGCGAACGTCACGGCCAAGCCGATCAACAGCGGCGCGGGCTACTGCGTCGACGACACCGAGGCTTCCGGCCGCGAGGCGTACTACATCGGCGGCGACCCCGGCACAGCACCTTCGGGCGCTGTGGTCGGAACCGTCACCGGCGGCGCCACCTGCGCGAGCTTCACGTTCAGCTAGGCCTGGCGTAACAGGTTCGAACTCGAGGGGCGCGGGAGACCGCGCCCCTCTCTTTTTCCCTTAAGCAACGGCTTTCAGCTGCCGATAGGAGAAGCATGACGCTGTCGACTCCCGTGAAGGTGATCGCGCTCGCAGGTCTTGCGCTGTTCCTCGGCGCAGGCGGCGTGCTGATGGTCGTGACGCGTCACTCCACACCGGCCGCACCGACGCCGCCCGCGGTCGTGAAGGTCGTCCAGGTGAGCGCCCCGACACATCACGCTGCGCCCGCGAGGCCGAAGCTGCGGCTCGACCCGTCCGTTCCCCACGCTGTCATCGCAAAGCTGCAGCGGAGCCGCGAGGTCGTCGCGTTCGTCTACACCGGCGTCTCCGGCGCCGATCGGGCGCAGCTCGCGGACGTCCGCGCCGGTGCGCGCGAAGCTCACGTCCCGTTCGTCGCGCTCGACGTCACCAAGGAGCGCATGGCCGACGAGGTGTTCGCATGGACTTCGTCGTCCGCCGACCCGAACGTGCTCGTCGTGAAGCGCCCCGGCACGATCGCATTCGAACGCGCCGGGCTCGTCGACAGGCAGACCGTGGCCCAGGCCGCGGCAAGCGCGCGGTGAGCGCGCTCACCGGCGACCGCCCCGCACTACGGGACGCGGCGTCGGGGGTAACGCTCACCCGCCTCGCCCCGGTGGCCGTCGCCGCGATGGCGCTGGCGGCGCTGGTGCAGCGCGCGAGCTTCGGCGACTACGAGCAGGATGCCGGCCCGGCGCTGCGCGCCCTGATCCACGGACACGTGGGGCGAGCACTCGGCGAGCAACCGCTGATGGGCAGCTTTGCGGTGCTGGCGCGCGCGCCGTTCGCGTTGCTCGCTTCGCTTGCCGGTGCGGGCGAGACCGGCATCTACCGTGCCGGGACGGCCGCGTGCGCACTCGCGCTCGCGGCGCTCTCGGTCCACCTCGCGCGCCGGTCTGACCGCCGCGCGTGGGCGCCGGCGCTGCCCCTCATCGTATTGCTCAATCCCGCTTCGCTGTCCGCGGTTCAGAGCGGCCATCCCGAAGAGCTCCTCGCCGCTGCACTGCTCGTCGCCGCGCTGCTCGCCGTCGACCGCTCGATCGTCGTGTCCGGCCTGCTGCTCGGGCTTGCGGTCGCGACGAAGCAGTGGGCCGTCCTCGGCATCGGGCCGGCACTCTGGCTCGTCCCCGCGGGGCGGCGCATGCTCGCCGCGGCGACGGCGGCGGGAACGGCGTTCTTGCTGACGCTTCCGTTGCTGCTCGGAAGCGCGTCGGCGTTCTCGGCGACCAGCCACCAGGCCGCGACCGCGCCCACCACGACGGGGCGCGCAACGGTGTGGTTCCTCTTCGCCCGCCACACGACCTTTCACGTTCACGTTCCGGCCGGCATGCGCTCGACGGTGTCGATCGCGACAGTCCCGGAGTGGGTCGCACGCGGGTCCCATCCGGCGATCGTGATCCTGCCGCTCCTCGTAACGCTACTGCTGTGGCGGCACAAGCCGACGCTCACCGACGCGCTC
>DASZBP010000335.1:0-5128 GCA_035943915.1 Gaiellaceae bacterium
CGCCGAGAGCACGGTCGCGGCGAGCACTGCCTTGTAGAGCGCGTTGATGACGGCGTTCTCACCGCGGCCGAGGCGCGCGAAGAAGGTGCCGATCACCGATGCGACGGCGGACACACCGCCGAGCGCAAGCGGATAGAGGTAGAGCCGCGCGTCGGTCAGGCCTGCGACCGTGCCGAGGAGCATGACGGCGACCGCTGTGACCGCGTACGTCTCGAACAGGTCGGCGGCCATGCCGGCGCAGTCGCCGACGTTGTCGCCGACGTTGTCCGCGATGACGGCCGCATTGCGTGGGTCGTCCTCGGGAATGCCGGCCTCGATCTTGCCGACCAGGTCGGCGCCGACGTCGGCGGCCTTGGTGAAGATGCCGCCGCCGAGACGGGCGAACACCGAGATCAGCGAGCCACCGAACGCAAGACCGACCAGGTCGGTGATCGCGCGCTTCGGCGAGTCGTTGATCGCCGCGGTCAGGAACCAGTAGTAGCCCGTCACGCCGAGCAGCGCGAGACCGGCGACGAGCAGGCCCGTCACCGAGCCGGCGCGGAACGCGACGTTCAGCGCGGGCTTGAGCCCGCCGCGCGCCGCCTCAGCAGTGCGGCTGTTGGAGCGGACGGCGACGTTCATGCCGATGAAGCCGGCAGCCGCCGACAGCGCCGCACCGATCAGGAACCCGAACGCCGTCCCCCAGCCGAGCTTGTGGTAGACGCCGATCAGGATGAACGGCACGACCGCGACCATCGCGATCGTCGTGTACTGCTTCTTCAGGTAGGCCGCGGCCCCCTCCTGCACGGCGCGCGCAATCTCACGCATCCGCTCATTGCCCGCCGGCTGCTTGAGCAGCCACCAGGTCAGATACAGCCCGTATCCCACGGCGATGCCGGCACCGACAAGGCCGAGGAGGACCGGGTGATGCCTGAACCAGTCCATCCGTTTCCTTCCGTCACAAAGTCAAGCGCCGAAGGGCTTCGGCGCGGGCGATTATGTATCACAAAGGCCTGCCGGAGCCCGGCCAGGCGTTACGAAATCGGCTCGGAAGCCCGAACCTGCTCGGCGTAGATCTCCTCGATCGACGCCCCCTCCTCGATCCGGGCGATCTGCCGCTCGGCGGCGTTCTGCTCGGGGAACGAGAGGAACGGCGCGGCCCCGATCTCGCCGACCACCGGCTGTACCCACTCGAGCAGGCTCTCGATGCGGGCGCGGGCGGCCGTTGGCTCCCCGCGCTCGAAGTCGAGCAGCTCGCCCGACATGCCCCAGCGGATCGCGCGCCACATGTTCTCCTCGAGCATCCGGTGCGGCAGGTTCGGCAGCGGCTCGCCCTCATCGTGCGCGCGCAGGCAGCGCGCGGCGAGCGCGTAACAGAACGCGGCGAGCGACTGCGCCTCGGCGAGATCGGGCTGCGCGTCGGCGATGCGGATCTCGACGGTCGGGTACGCGAGGTGCGGGCGCACGCTCCACCAGATCTGCGTGTGCTCGGCGATCGACCCGGTCCGATAGAGAAACGAGATGTAGTCCTTGAAGTTCGCCCAGTTGCCGTACGCATCCGGGATCCCGCAGCGCGGAAACATGCGCGTGAAGATCTCGGTGCGCGCGGAGTGCAGGCCCGAGTTCACGTTCTCCACGAAAGGCGAGCTCGCGGAGAGCGCGAGGATCTCCGGCAGGAAGTTGCGCAATGCATCTTGCACCGCGATCGCCCGGTCCCCACCTTTCACGCCTACGTGCACGTGCAGCCCGAAGGTGTTGTTGCGCCACACCACGTAGCGCAGGAGCTCATCGTTGCGGCGGTAGTGCGGCGTGTCGATGATGCGCTGGTCCTGCCACCTGCTCCACGGATGCGTCCCCACGGCGCCGAGCGCGACGCCGATCTCCCGCGCGAGGCCCTGCACCTGCGACCGCCGGTCGCGCATGGCCGCAGCTGCCTCGCCGAAGTCGGTACACCGGCCGGTGCGCACTTCGACCTCGGATGCGATCAGCTCACCGACGAGATGCGGCTCGATGTCGGTGCCGAGGCTGGCCGCCTTGATGTCCTCGAAGCGGTTGACGAGGTCGTGCATCTCGGGATCGAGGAGCGCGAACTCCTCCTCGACCGCGAGGGTGAGGTCGGTGCCGTCCTCGTACGCCGCCTCGGCGCTCTCGAGCATCTCCTCCCAGGTGCCGCGCTGTTCCTCGCCCATGGTCGCGTGAGGTTAGCCAGCTGGAGCGACCAGCCGGGCTGCCACTTCAGCCCACGACCAGCGCTTCACCACGGCGGCTCGCGCCGCGTCCTTCACGGCCTGACGCTCGGCCGCCGGCAGCGCCAGCAGCTCGTTCAGCTTCGCGGCGAGATCGGCGGCGTTGCCGGTCTCGAAGCTCGCGAGATGACGCGCGGACACGGGGTACTCCTCCTCGAGCCCGGCTGCGACCTCGGCGAGCCCCGAGTGGCGCGAGACGAGAGGCGGCGAGCCGGCTGCAGCTGCTTCGGCGGCGACCATCCCGAACGCCTCGGGGAAGATCGAGGGCACGACGGTCACGTCGGCGAGCGGCAGCAGATGCCGCAGGTGGCGGTGCTCGAGCGGGCCGGTGAAGAGCGTGCGCGGCGGAGCCATCGCCTCGAGCGTGGCGCGGTACGGCCCGAAGCCGACGACCACGACGCGTGCATCGACGTTGTTCATAGCCTCGAGCAGAACCTGCACACCTTTCTGCTCGATCAGCTTCCCGAAGAAGACGACGGTCGGTTCGTCGCCGCCGAGGAACTGCTCGAGCCGCTCGGCGTTGCCATCGTCGGGGAGACGCTCGTTGCCGTTGTTCGGCGGGTCGTTGCGCGCCTCCTCGATCAGGTGCGCAAGGGCTTCCTCACGCGCTTCCGGCACGAACTCGTCGACGTCCACGCCCGGTGGAACCTCGAGCACGCGCTCGGTGTGGCCCGTCACGTCGCGCACGACGTTGCGGATGTGCTCCGAGCCGACGAACGTCAGCTCGGCTTCGGCCAGCGCGTCGCAGCCCCACTCCTCGAGCTCGGCCCGTCCGCGCATCGAGTACTCGAGCTCCGAGCCGTGTGCCTTGACCCGGAACGGGGCACCCGTCGCGACCCCGACCGGGCCGCCCATGAGAACGTGGTTGGTGAACACGATGTCGGCGGGAAGCAAGTCGCGCAGCACAGCGGCGTTGGCCTCGACGTACGCGCGCTTCTCGTCCTCGGTGAAGTCCTGCAGCAGCTTGGGGCTGAGCCCTGCGTAGCGATCGATGACGAACACCGGCAGCAGGCCGCCCGGCAGCGCGGGGTTCACGACCGCGGCGCCGCCGAGGTCGTACTGCTCGGGCTCACGCTCCTGGCACACGACGACGACGTCGTGACCTGCGTTGCTCCACTCGCGCGCGAGCGCACGGCTGTAGACGTTCGAGCCCGTGCCGCCGAGCAGGTAGCCGTGCCAGAGGAGGATCCGCACCGGGCGGAACCTATGCCAAATGGAAGTACAACGCGTGCAGCAGCTCGACCGCGGGGTTCGAGGTGTGCACCGTCACGTCGGCCGGCACGTCGAGCAGGCCTTCGGAGTAGTTGAAGATGATGCGCACGCCGGCATCGACGAGATCGTCTGCGACCTTCTGCGCGGCGAGCGCGGGAACCGCGAGCACGCCGACGACGATGTTCTTCTCGCGGACCGCGTCCTTCAGGCGACGCTCGTCCTCGACGACGGCGCCGCCGATGTCGACGCCGACCCGTTCAGGATCGCTGTCGAAGATCGCGGCGATGTTGATGCCGTGCTCCGCGAAGATCGGCGAGCTCGCGATCGCCTGGCCGAGGCGGCCGGCACCGACGAGCGCAATGTTGTGCTGCCCCTGCGTGCGCAAGATGCGCCGGATCTCCGAGAGCAGACCGTCGATCGAATAGCCGACGCCACGCTTGCCGAACTTGCCGAAGTTCGAGAGATCGCGGCGGATCTGCGTCGCGTTGATGTTTGTGTAGTCCGCGATCTCCTGCGAGGAGATGCGCTCCTTCCCCATCTTCCGGGCCTGGCTGAGAACCTGGAGGTAACGGGAGAGGCGAGCTGCAACGCCGACTGTCACGCGGTCGCTGCCGCCGGATCCGGGGGCCAATTGCAACATCACGATCCATTGTGCCCGAACGCTCTACGACGGCCGTTGGCTTGTCACAAACTACGACGCTTGTGACAGTTTTCGCACGAAAGCTGCTTCGTCGAGCCAGTAGACGAAGGCGCGCTCGCCGTCGATCTCGATCACCGGCAGCCACTCGCGGTAGCGCGCCTCGAGCTCCGCGTCGCCGGTGATGTCGACCTCGGCGTATTCGAACTCGAGCTCGGACCGCAACGCGGCGAGCTGCCCCTGCGCGCGCTCGCACAGATGGCAGCCCTGCGCCTTGTAGAGAACGACGCTACGGATAAAGGCCACGGGTCACCGTGGCTTCGGCGACGCGCTGCACTGCGAGCCCGTACGCGGCGAGGCGCATCGAGACGTTGCGCTCCTTGTACGTGGCCCACGTCTCGTCGAACGCGCGCGTCACGATCTCGTTCAGCCGCGCGTTGACCTCGTCTTCCTTCCAGAAGTACTCCTGCAGGCCCTGCACCCACTCGAAGTACGAAACGACGACGCCGCCCGCGTTCGCGAGCACGTCCGGAAGAACGAGTACGCCGTTGTCCTGGAGGATCTCGTCGGCCGCCGGGGTAACCGGGCCGTTCGCGCCTTCGACGATCAGCTTCGCCTTCACCTGGTCGGCGTTCTCGTCGGTGATGACCTGCTCGAGCGCGCACGGCGCAAGCACGTCGCAGTCGAGGAGCAGCAGATCCTCGTTCGTGATCGTGTCGCCGCCCTTCAAGTCGGTCAGCGATCCACCTTCGCGCTTGTGCGCGAACGCTGCCGCGATGTCGATGCCGCTCGCGTTGTAGATGCCACCCGTGGAGTCGGAGATCGCAACGACGTTCGCGCCGAGCTCCGATGCGAACTTCGCGAAGAATGAGCCCACGTTGCCGAAGCCCTGCACGGCGATGCGCGCGCCGTCCATCGGACGGTCCTGTTCGCGGAGCGCGGCCTCGAGGCAGTAGATCGACCCGCGCGCAGTCGCCTCCTCGCGACCGAGCGAGCCGCCGATCGTCAACGGCTTGCCGGTGACGACGCCGAGGACGCTGTAGCCCTTGTTCAT
>DASZBP010000336.1:0-3709 GCA_035943915.1 Gaiellaceae bacterium
CGGCGATGCCGTTGTTCAGGGCGAGCTTCGCGAGGCGGACGGCGTCGATGACGATGCCGGCCGAGTTCGGCGAGTCCCACACCTCGAGCTTCAACTCGACGTTCAGCGGAACGTCGCCGAAGCTCGAGCCCTCGAGGCGGATGTACGCCCACTTGCGGTCGGTGAGCCACGGCACGTAGTCGGAAGGACCGACGTGCACGTTCTTCTCGCCGAGGTCGTAGTCGAGCATCGACGTGACGGCGTTCGTCTTCGAGATCTTCTTCGACTCGAGGCGCTCGCGCTCGAGCATGTTGAGGAAGTCCGAGTTGCCGCCGACGTTCAGCTGCATCGTCTTGTCGAGATGGACGCCACGCTCGCGGAAGAGCGAGGTGAGCACGCGGTGCGTGATCGTCGCGCCGACCTGCGACTTGATGTCGTCGCCGATGATCGGCACGCCGGCCTCCTGGAAGCGCTTGTTCCAGTAGTCCTCGCGCGCGATGAACACCGGCATGCAGTTCACCATCGCGACGCCTGCCGCCATGATCTGCTCGGCGTACCAGCGGACTGCGTCCTCGGAGCCGACGGGGAGGTAGTTGACGACGACGTCGACCTGGCGGTCCTTGAGGATGCCGACCACGTCGTCCGTCGGGCCGTCGGCCTTCTCGACGACTTGCGAGAGGTACTTGCCGATGCCGTCGAGCGTCATGCCGCGCGAGACGGTGATGCCGGTGTGCGGCACCTCGGCGAACTTGATCGTGTCGTTCGGGTGCGCCCAGATCGCCTCGGACAGGTCGACGCCGACCTTGCCCTTCACGACGTCGAACGCCGCGACGACCTCGACGTCGTTGATGTGGTACCCGCCCAGGTCGACGTGCATGAGACCGGGGACGAAGTCGTCGGGGTTGGCGTTCTTGTAGTACTCGAGCCCCTGCATGAACGAGTTCGCGCAGTTGCCGACACCGATGATCGCGACACGAACCTTGTCCTGCTGCCGCTCGCGACCGTTGCCGTTGTTCTCCATTACTGCTGAGCCTCCATCAGTTGCTTGCGGACGTGCAGGACGCGCTGGACGACCGTGATCCACGCCGTGGCGGCGAGGAGGACGAGCGACCAGGGAAGTACGCCCCACGGTGCGAGGACGAGCCCCGCCGTGATGACGACGACGCGCTCGGCGCGTGAGCCGATGCCGACGTCGCCGCGCAAGCCGAGCACCTCGGCCTTTGCGCGGGTGTACGAGACGAGAAACGAGCCGGCGACCGCCGCCATGGCGACGCCGACGAAGATCGGGTGGTGCTGCTTCGCGAGCACGAACGCGATTGCCGTCAGCATGAAGCCCTCGCTGACGCGATCGGTGGTCGAGTCGAGGAACGCGCCGAACACCGTGGTCTTGCCGCCGGCCCGCGCGAGCGCACCGTCCAGGATGTCGAGCAGCGAGCCGACCACGAACACGAGGGCGGCGAGCCAGTAGAAGAGGATCTCGCCCCGTCCCTCGAACAGCACGATCACCGAGGCGGCGAAGCAGAGCGTGACGCCGCTGACGGTGAGAGCGTTCGGGGTGACGCGGGTGCGGGCGAGGCCGGTGACCGACCGGGATGCGATGCCCCGGGCGCCGGTCGTGTAGCCGTGCTTGATCGCGGCAGCTCTCGTGGTCATCGGTCCGACCGTACCACCCTCTCTGTCGAGGCCGTCCTGCGCGTCGGCAGGCGGTCGGTTACGCCGGATGAGCGGCAAACGAGCGGCGAATCGGCGCCCGGTACACGACCGCCATCGCGAGCAGCCCGACGAACGATCCGGCCACGCAGTCGAGCCAGAAGTGGTTGCCCGTCGCCATGACGCAGAACCAGATCCAGGCCGGCCAGGCGGACCAGACGACCTTCCAGATCAGGCTTCTGCAGAGCGTCGCGAGGACAATCCCGACGATCAGCGCGTCGCCGGCGTGGAGGCTCGGCATCGCCGCGTACGGGTTGGCGAAGAGGTTGACGAGCCCGTCCCGGTGCTGGTCGGTGAAGCCGACGCCGAGCAGGCGCGGCGGCGCAGTCGGCATCAGGATGTAGCCGACGAGGCCGAAGACGTTGGCCAGCAGGATGGCGTTCCGGAACCGCGAGAACGACTCGTGCCGGCGCAGGTAGACCCACAGCAGCGCCAGGCCGAGCACCGTGAACTCCGAGTTCCAGTACGTCCACGAGACGATCGTCTCGAGCCAGTGCTTCTGGTCGACGAAGTTCTGCAGCGTCAGCTCGTAGAGCCGGTGCGTGACGCGCGTCTCGAGGCGGACGATGTCGTCCCCGTTCTGGAACGCCCTCGCGGGGTTCCGGTCCGCGAAGCCACGGGCCACCTGGTAGATCGCCAGGAAGCCGAACCAGATCGCGACCTGGCGGCCCAGATCGCCCCATCCACGCGGCAAGCGCCGCCCAACTGCGACTACAGCGGACATCGAGGTGACGATTCTATCCGGGGTACCTGTCGACCGCGAAAAGCCCTGCTAGCCGCCGATATACGACATCTCCACCTTCGGGAGATTCGTCGTGCCGGCAGAGCGAAGCTCGGAATAGCGGTCTTCGCGGCGTCCCCAGAGGCCGCGAAGAGCCGCTGCCAGCTCTTCGTCGGAGACGCCGCTGCGGATCAGCGCGCGCAGGTCGTGGCCGCGCAGCGCGAAGAGGCAGGTGAAGAGCTTCCCCTCGGCGGAGATGCGCGAGCGCGTGCAGTCGCCGCAGAACGGCTGCGTCACCGACGAGATGACGCCGATCTCGCCGCCGCCGTCGCTGTAGCGCCAGCGCCGCGCGACCTCGCCGCGGTAACCCGGCTCGACCGCTTCGAGCGGCAGGACCGAGTTGATGGTCTCGACGATCTCCGCGGCCGGCACGACTTCGTCCATCCGCCAGCCGTTGGTGGCGCCGACGTCCATGTACTCGATGAAGCGCAGCGTGTGGCCGGTGCCGTGGAAATGCTGTGCGAGCGAGGCGATCTCACCGTCGTTCATGCCGCGCTTCAGCACGCAGTTCACCTTCACCGGCAGTCCGGCCGCAGCGGCCGCGTCGATGCCGGCGAGCACCCGGTCGATGCCGAAGTCCACGTCGTTGAGTGCGCGGAACGTCGCGTCGTCGAGCGAGTCGAGGCTGACCGTGATGCGCGTCAGGCCGGCATCGGCCAGCGCCTGCGCCTTCTGCACGAGGAGCGACCCGTTCGTGGTCAGCGTGAGATCGACATGGTGCTCCGCGAGCATCGCGATCAGCCGCTCGAGGTCGCGTCGGACGAGCGGCTCGCCGCCTGTGATCCGCAGCTTCTGGACGCCGAGGTCGACGAATGCGCCGGCCAGCCGGGCGATCTCCTCGAAGGTCAGCAGCTCCTTCCGGTCGAGGAAGCGGTACTCGCGGCCGAAGACCTCCTTCGGCATGCAGTAGACGCAGCGGAAGTTGCAGCGGTCGGTGACGGAGATCCGAAGATCCCGAAGAGGGCGGCCGAAGGTGTCGAGAGCCTCCACAACGGGGACGGTACCGCGCATGAGCGACAACGAACCGGAAAAGAACGGCGAAGAGCAGATCGACGCCGAGGGCCGCAACGCAACCCAGCGGGCGATCGACGAAGAGCTCGCAAGAGAAGGGAACGCTCCGGTCGGCGTCGAGATCCCCCAGATGAGAGAGGACAGGCGCATGAGCGAAGTCATCCCGGAAGACCCGGACCGCGGCGGCGAAGAGCCGGCCGAGGAGCCGACCGAAGGCGACGAGGAAGA
>DASZBP010000337.1:0-14352 GCA_035943915.1 Gaiellaceae bacterium
ACGTCGACGAGTGCGGCTCCGTCCGCCTCGACGACCCAGAACGGCACGACCGCGTCGGCGGCCGCGCCCACCAGCACCGGGAACGGCTCGAACAACGCCTCGAGCTCGACCGGTGCAGTACAGGTCGGCGGCGTGCAGACCAGCCCGGCGGCTTCGACCACTGCCGCCGGCCGGACTGCATCCGCCGGGACGACTGCCGGCACGAACGG
The DNA here is from genome assembly GCA_035943915.1 of Gaiellaceae bacterium. Taxonomy (GTDB): domain Bacteria; phylum Actinomycetota; class Thermoleophilia; order Gaiellales; family Gaiellaceae; genus PALSA-600. Next base: position 210 of record DASZBP010000337.1, read on the forward strand.
TGCAGGCAGCAACGACGCGTCGGGCTCGACCGGCGCGGTTCAGGTCGGCGGCGGCAACACGAGCACCGGCTCGACCGGTGCCGTGCAGTCCGCCGGTGTGACGACGTCGACGACCGGCTCCGCGGCCGGCCGCTCGGCGACGGTGCCGGTCACGATCCCGGGGTCGGGCAACACCGCGTCGGGCTCGACGGGCGCCGTCCAGGTGGGCGGCGGAAACACGGCGACCGGCTCGACCGGGGCCGTGCAGACGACGTCGCCGACCACGGCTCCACAGGCCGGAGGCGGCGGGAGCCCGGGCGGTGGCGGCGGTGGCGGTGGCGGCGGAACGGTCGTCGTTCGCTCGCTCGCCTCGGCCCGTGGCGGCTCGGCACCGGCGGCGCCGGCGCCTACCGCCGTCACGAGCGCACCTCGCTCGGGTCGCCCGGCTGGTGCCGCGTTCGTCCGTACGTCGCCGAAGCGGCAGACGGCCACGCACGCCAACCTGGTCAGCCGGCTCCGGCAGGCCGTGACGCCCAGGGGGACGCTGCCGTTCACCGGGCTCGGCCTCCTGGCGTTCCTGATCGGCGCGCTGTCGCTGGCCCTGCTCGGCGCGTTCCTGCGGAGCGGGCTGTGGGATCGGGCCTGATCCGGCTCGTGCTCGCGCTCGCCGGGCTCGCGCTCTTCGCCGGCTGCCTCCGGGCAGCCGGCGTCGGGCGCAGCCCGGTGGCGCAGGCTGCGTCCGTGGCGATGACGCCGACGGAGCTTCAGTTCGTCACCGCGCTGGAGCGCGTCCGCGACGCGCACGGGCTGTCACCGCTCACGCCCGACGGCCGGCTCGCGGCTGCCGCGCGCGGCCACTCGGCCGAGATGATCGCCCGCGACTACTTCGCACACGGCGCGTTCTGGCTGCGCATCGAGCACGAGGGGCTCACCACCGGCCGCGCCGGCGAGACGCTGGGGTGGTGCGCCTGCAGCCAGGGCCCCGTCTCACGGCTCGTCGACATGTGGCTCGCGAGCCCCGAGCACCGTTCGATCCTCCTCGACCCGGGCTACCGCCAGGTCGGCGTCGGGGTGTCCGTCGGGCGGTTTCTCGGCCGCCCGCGCGTGCTGGTCGTGACCGCCGACTTCCACCGCGACTGAAAAGGAGCCTCGTCCGTCCGGTCGGCGTCGTAGCGTCAACGCAGATGTCTGCGATCGCAGAGACGCATGCGGCGCCGCCCGCGCGGCCGGACTTCGAGATCGTCTCGAAGAAGGCGCTGCCGTTCGTCGCGCTCGTCCTCGTCGGTGTCGTCGTCGCGATCGCGCGCAACGCGACGTGGGGCCTGACGTTCGTCCACGTCGTCGGCGGCGGGCTCTGGACGGGCATCGACCTCTTCGTCGGATTCGTCGTGGGGCCGATCATCGGCCGCATGTCCATCCCGGCGCGCATCGAGTTCTCGACGCGCTTCATGCCGAAGATGCTGCTGATCATCCCGACGGTCGTGACCATGACCCTCGCGGCGGGCTTTCAGCTCGCGCGCCACGACGGCTTTCTCGACACCTCCAACCCGCAACACGGGTGGGTCGTCGCCTCGTTCTGCGTCGTCGGCGTGATGGCGGTGATCGCGCTCGCGTACCTCGAGCCGGCGAACATCGCGGTGCTCTTCGAGCTCAAGAAGCCGCAGCCGGACGGGGTCGTCATCGAGCGGCTGATGAAGCGCTTCGTCTACACCGCCGGGATCACCGGCGCGATGCAGATCGCGACGCTCTTCATCATGACGAGGCTCGCGAGTTGAGCGAGAGCCTCGCCGACCGCAAGGTGCCGCCGGTCACCGAGATCGGTGCGGTCTCGCTCGCGGCGATCGCCGTCGGCGTCATCTACAACGCCTCGTATCTGCCGAAGCACGCGCAGACCGGGATCGCTGTCGCGATCCTGGCCGTCGCAGTCGCCCTCCTGCTCGTCAACGTGTTCCTGCTCTCCCGCATCCAGGACTTCGCCTGGGCGCGCTTCCGGCAGGTCGCAGGCTGGTCGCTGGTCGCCTACGTGATCATCGGCGGAATGATCGAGTACGCGTTCGTGTACGACCATACGCGCGGCACGCAGCTCGCGATCCTGACCTCCATGCTGGCGCTGTTCATCCTGAACGTCCCGGTTCTGATCGCCTTCACCGTCGCGCGCTACCAGCGCACGTAGGAATCGCGTAAGGGCCCCGCGCGGCCCATTGACTCCGGAGTCAGTGCTGTCCTAGGTTGCAAAACGGCTCTCGAGGCATCTGCGGCGCCTCGAGAGCCTCTTACGCCAGGAAGAGCAGGTCTGTCGCCTTGTGGGGGGCGTAGTCGAACTCGCCGGCGAGCTCATGGATCGTCGGCGACCAGTCCGGGTTGTAGATGTTCGGCTCGCGCAGGTCGATGAAGCTCTGGTAGCCGGCCCCGGCGAGGAACTCGAGGAGCTCCGACGTGTTGCCCTTGGAAACGCGGAACGCTGCCACGATCGGCGGGCGCCGGGCAAGCAGCTCCGGCGCGCCGCGCAGGACCTCCAGCTCGTGCCCTTGGGTGTCGATCCACAGCAGCCCGACGTCCTGCGCGTCCACTTCGTCGTCGAGGCGGATCACCGCAACCTCGACGCCGTTGGCCGAATCCATGATCAGGCGTCCCGTCCCGTCCGAGGCCTTTTGCGTGAATGTCGCGCGCCCCGCCTGGTCGGACGCGGCGGCGGCGACCACCCGCGTGCAGTCCGAGAGGCCGTTCAGCGCGATGTTGGTGAAGAGGGCCGTCACGTTCGCGGGATTCGGCTCCACTGCGACGGCGTAGCCGAAGCCGTGGCGGATGATCGCGGCGACCGTCGTGGTGCCGACGTTGGCTCCGACATCGACGAGCGTTGTGCCCTTGACGGTCTGTCCGCGCTCTTCAAGAACGCGGAGGGTTCGCTCGAGGCCCGGGAACTCGGGACGGCGGCCGCGGACGAACATGGCACGCGCAACACCGGAGCCGCGTGTTCCCACGAGGAACAGCAGGCCGTCGACGTCGGCGATCACATAAGGCGTGAACAACCCGAGCGTCTTGAGCAGGCGGATCCGCGCGAGCCTCCGAGCGCGCGCGCGGCCGCGCCGCACAACGCGACTCGGCCCGCCAAGAGAGCGAAGCCCGTCCATCAGCCGGCGATGATAGGCACAACCACCGCTCTTTCCGCTTTCAGGATGCGGAGGCGAAGTGCGGGATCACGCTGCTGGCGAAGAGCTCCTGGTTCTTGATCGCCATCCAGTGCGGCGCGCCGCCGGCGTTCACGGTGATGCCGATCTCCTGCACGCCTGCGCAGACGCGCTGCGTCTCCTCGATGCGGGCAATGATCTCCTTGGGCGTGCCGACCCAGACGTAGTCGTCCTCGATCAGCTTGTCGTACGGGATCTCCGTCAGCGACTCCATGATCCCCGCCGCGTAGAAGCCGTAGCCCGCCTCGTTGAGCGCGTCGGCCGGCGGCTTCGGCCACTCGGTGAGCGGCGACGCGTTCCCGCCGATGAAACCCTTGATCCACGACTCGGCCTCGCGATGCGCGGTGTCCGCGTCCTCGTCGAGGTGGCACGCGTGGATCCAGACGATGTCCGGCTCGGTCCCGTGCTCCGCGCACGACTCGCGGTAGAGATCCATCTGCTTCTCGAGCGCCGCGTAGGGAAGGAGTGGCGGCACGGCAACGCCCCAGCCGCGCTCGGCCGCGAGCGTGTACGTGCGGTCGGAAGTGCCGCCGAGATACACGCGGTACTTGCGGTCGACGAACGGCACGACGTGCGAGTCCGCGATGTTGAAGTACGTACCCTGGTGCGAGAAGCGCTCGTTCTCGAGCGCCGCGATCAGGAGGTCGACAGCCTCCTCGTACTTCGGGCGCGCATGCTCGTCGAGCGGCTCGCCGGCGGGCAGTGGGATCCACCCGTGACCGCGGCCGACGCCCCATTCGTAGCGGCCCCCGGTGAGAATGTCCGTCGCGTGGATGACGCTCGCGAGCACCGTGGGGTTGTGGTACGGCAGCGCGTGCAGCATCGTGCGAAAGCGGATGTTCTTCGTGCGCTGCGCAGCTGCTGCGAAGAACGCGGTCGGGTTCGACGAGATCGAGAACTTCGGGAAGAAGAAATGCTCGATGATCGCGTACGCGTCGTAGCCCAGCCGGTCGGCGTTGACCATCTGCTCGAGCACCTCTCCGTACAGCTGCTCCGGTGTCTTCCCGGGGTGCAGCTGGATCTCGGAGTACAGGCTGAACCGCATCGAAGTCCTCCTCAGTCGGCGTCGAAGATCCCGCGACCGCCCAGCTCGTGCTCGAAGATCACGCTCGCGAGCTCGAGGTGATCGTGCAGCACCTGTGCCGCGGCGACGGGGTCGTGGGCAGCGCAGGCGTCGAGCAGCAGGCCGTCGTACTCGCGATGCCGCTCCTGCGGCCCGCTCTGCGACGCGAGCAGCGCGGGGCGGAAGCGCTCGGAGCGGTCCCACACGGGACGGATCAGCGGGACGAGCCACGGCAGCTGCGATGCCTCGTACAGCGTGAAATGGAAGTCGGTGTGCGCGCGCATCGTCCCGCGGACGTCGCCGGCCGAAGCTGCCGCGTCGAAGCGCACGAGGTGGGCGCGCGCCGTCTGCTCGGCGGCCTCCGTGAAATGCGCGGCCGCGCGCCGCACCGCCAGGGACTCGAGCGAGAGCCGGACCTGGAACAGATCCTGCAGCTCGTGGATGTCGAACTCGAGGACGCGCGCGCCCTGGTGCGGCACGTGCTTCGCGAGCCCGAGCGACTCCAGCTGGCGCACCGCCTCGCGAATCGGCGAGATGCTCATGCCGAGCCGGCGGGCCAGATCGTCGAGCCGGAGCGGCGTCCCGGCGGGGAGCTCCCCGAGAATGATCGACTCCCGGAGCTGCTCCAGCGCGTACTCCGCCATCGTCCGATGGCGCATCCCGGGCTCGGGTGGGGAGCTTGGGAGCTGCGGCATTACGAAAGACCGTCCCACAACCCTTGATCAGATGTCAAACGCCGTGAGAGGATCATTTCCGTGGAGCCGCGGCTTTCCGTGTCGCAGATCACCACGTTCCGCTCGAGGTTCGCGGACGATGTCGACGCCTACGCTGCTGCAGGCCTTGCCGGCATCGGCATCTGGGAGCTGAAGCTCCCGGCCGGCGGCGACGTGGAAGCGCTCGAGGCCCTGGAGCAGAGCGGGCTCGCGCGGGCGAGCGCGATCCCGGAGACGCCGTCGATCCTGCCGCTGCCCCTGCTCGGCGGGCCCGAGGATCCGGCGGAGCGGGTCGACGCGTACTGCCGCTCGTTGGAGCGTCTCGCCCCCTTCGCCCCTGCTGCGGTCGTGCTGCTCACCGGCACGGGCGATCGCGAGACAGCCGTCGCAGGGCTGCGCACCGTCGCGGCCGAGGCGGACCGGCTCGGCCTGCGGATCGCGCTCGAGCCGTACCAGCGCGAGGGCGGCGAGCTCTGGTCGGTCGTCCACTCGATCCCGGAGGCGATCGAGCTGATCGAGGACGCGGGCAATCCCGAGAACGTCGGCATCCAGTTCGACGTGTGGCACCTCTGGAACACACCGACCCTGTTCGACGACATTGCGACCGAGATCGAGCGCTTCACCGGCGTGCACATCTGCGACTGGCGCGAGCCCACGCGCGGCTGGGCCGACCGCGCGCTTCCCGGCGACGGCGCTGCCGACGTCCCGGCGATCCTGCGCGCGCTCGACGCAGCAGGTTGGGACGGCCTGTACGACATCGAGATCTTCTCCGACGACGGCACGTTCGGCTGCTCGTACGACGACTCGTACTGGGCGGCACCGCCGGAGCAGACGCTCGCGCGCGCCACTGCCGCGTTCGAAAGGTGTTTGACCCTGACCCCCCAGGAAGTGGAGGAGCACAGATGAAGAGGCGGTCACTCCGTCTTGGTGTCGTCCTTGCTGCAGCCGTTGTGGCGCTCACCGCGCTCGCAGCGACCGCAGGAGCAAGGACGCACGCGTCCGGCACGATCACGATCGGCTGGGCGTTCGACAGCAAGGGCGCCATGGCGCCGTTCGACAATCCGGCACTCGCTGCCGCTCAGATCCGCGTCGCCCAGCTCAACGCGCGGGGCGGCGTCAGCGGCAAGAAGCTGGTCATCAAGACCTGCGACACGCAGGGCAACAAGCCGGCGATCGCGAAGTCGTGCGCGCTGAAGCTGATCAGCGGTGGAGCGAACGTCATCTTCACCACGTGCGACGTCGATCTCGCGGCACCGGTCGTGCAGGAGTCGATCAACCGCGGCCTGCTCACGGTCGCACCGTGCATCGGCACCGACCAGATGGGCCCGAAGCGCTTCGGCCCGAAGGGCAAGCTCGCCTTCAGCTTCGGCAACGTCGCGCAGGACGAAGGGTCGGCGATGGCGCAGTACGCGCGTGCGAAGGGCTGGAAGACGGCCGCGCTCGCGACCGACGGCGTGATCGTGTACTTCAAGAACGTCGTCCAGGCGTTCAAGGTCCGCTTTCAGCAGCTCGGCGGCAAGATCGTCGACCAGGAGACGTACCACTCGCTGGGCGGCAACGACGTGAACAACGTCGTGTCGCGTCTGAACAACGTGCACGCCGACGTCGTCGTGACGTCGACGGCCGGTGCGTTCGGCGCACTGTCGACGCTCATCTCCGGCATGCGCAGCGCGGGCAACGACACGCCCGTGATCAACTCGTGGGCCGGTGACGGCAACTACTGGCTCCCGAAGAGCCCGCCCGTCACGAACTACTGGTTCGTCACGTACGCGTCGGTGTTCGGCGACGACCCGAGCCCGGCCGTGAACGCACTCGCGAAGAAGGTGCACGCGGGCACGGGTGGCTTCATCACCGGCCCGGCTGCGATCGACGGTGTCGCCGCCGCGATCCGCCGCGCGCACGGCTCCACGAACGGCGCGACGCTGGCCGGGATCATGGAGCACTTCAAGGGCGTCCCGACCCTGTCCGGCAAGGTGAGCTTCTCGCCGACGCTGCACTCGGTGTTCGGGCGGCAGTACCGCGTCATCAAGATCCAGAACAACAAGCCACACCTCGTCGGCACGGTCGTCGCGAAGGTCGTTGCGAAGATCTAGTTGACGGCTTCGGCCTCACCCGAGTCGCAGAGGAGGCCCGGAGACATCCTCCGGGCCTCCTCTGTGTCGCGCGCGTTCGACGGTGTGCAGGCGCTGCGTGGCGTCGACCTCGAGGTCGAGCGCGGCCGCGTCGTCGGGCTGATCGGGCCGAACGGCGCCGGTAAGTCGACGCTCGTGAACGTGCTCACCGGGTTCGACCATCCCGACGAGGGGACGGTCGAGCTCGACGGGCGCAATGTCACGCGCTGGTCGCCGCACCGCCGAGGCCGGCACGGCCTCGCGCGCACGTTCCAGCACAGCCGCGGCTTTCGCCGGCTGAGCGTGCGCGAGAACGTGGAGGTATCGGCGCTCGGCGTCGGCGCGTCGCCGCGCGAGGCGGCGAAGCGCGCGGACACGCTGCTCGACCGGCTCGGCCTTCCGGGCCGCGCCGAGGCAGGATCGCTCGCACAGGGTGACGAGCGGCGCCTCGGCGTCGCGCGTGCGCTCGCGACCGAGCCGCGTTACGTGCTGCTGGACGAGCCCGCCGCAGGCCTGCCGGAGGCAGAGGTTCCCGATTTCGCGGCGCTCGTTCGCTCGATCGCCGCCGAGCATGGCGCCGGCGTCCTGCTGATCGACCACAACATCGCGCTGATCATGGAGACCTGCGACCGCATCCAGGTTCTCGACCGTGGCACCGTGCTCGCAGAGGGGACGCCTGCGGAGATTCGCGCCAATGTCGACGTCGCCGCTGCGTATCTCGGCGAGACACCGGTGCCCGAGGAATGACGCTCGTCCTCGACTCGCTCGACGTGCGTTACGGCGGTGTGCATGCCGTACGTGAGCTCTCGCTCGAGGTCGCGCCCGGTGAGATCGTCGGGCTGATCGGCCCGAACGGGGCGGGCAAGTCGTCGACGCTCCACGCGATCATGGGACTTGCGCCTGCCAGCGGCAGCGTGCGTCTCGGCGATCGCGAGCTGCTCGGGCTGCGGCCCGAGGATGTCGCGCGCGCGGGCGTGTCGCTCGTGCCCGAGGGCCGCCGGATCTTCGGCGAGCTGACTGTCGAGGAGAACCTGCGCATCGGCTTCGCCGCGCACCGCGCCCGCGGCGGCCGGCTGGACGACGTCTACGAGCAGTTTCCGATCCTGCACGAGTTCCGTTCCCGGCAGGCCGGCGTCCTGTCGGGCGGGCAGCAGCAGCAGCTCGCGATCGGGCGCGCGCTGGTCGCCGAGCCCGAGGTGCTGCTCCTCGACGAGCCGTCGCTTGGCCTCGCGCCGAGCGTCGTCGATGTCGTGTTCGACGCGCTCACCGCGATCAAGGAGCGGGGCCTCGGCGTGCTGCTCGTCGAGCAGCGTGCGCAGCGCACGGTCGCAGCCGCGGATCGGAGTGTCGTGCTGAACAGCGGCCTCGTGCGGCTCACGCTCACGCCTGCGGACGCAGACGACACCGAGAAGCTCGTCGGGGCGTACCTCGCATGACGATCACCTGGCAAAACCTCGCCGACGGCGTCGCGCTCGGCGCGATCTACGCGCTGATGGCGGTCGGCATCGGCCTCGTGTTCGGCGTGCTGCGGCTCGTCAACTTCGCGTACGGGCAGCTCGTCATGGCCGGCGCGTTCGCGCTTGCGATCTCGTCCCAGCAGGGCTGGCCGCTCTGGGTCGGAATCGTCCTCTGCTTCGCGACCGTGCTCGTGCTCAGCGTCGCGATGGACTATCTCGTCTTCCGGCCGTTGCGCGGCCATTCGCCCGCGGTGATGCTCGTCGCGACGTTCGCCGTCGCATTTCTGCTCGAGAACGTCGCGCTGCTCAAGTTCGGGTCGCTCGGCAAGATCGCGACTTCGGTCGCCTCGCTCAACCGGCCCTGGTCGATCGGCGGCGTCGACATCCGCAAGATCTCGATCGTCGCGGTGATCGTCACCGTGCTCTGCCTGTTCCTGCTCTACGTGCTGCTCGAGCGCACGACGATCGGCCTCCACATGCGCGCCGCGTCGATGGACTCCGCGACCGCGCGGATGCTCGGCGTGCGCGCAAACCGCGTCATCTCGTTCGCGGTGCTCATCTCCGGTGCCTTTGCCGCCGTCGTCGCGATCATGCTGACCGTCCAGACGCCGCTCGTGACGCCCGACTTCGCCCTGCGGGACACGATCGTCGTGCTCGCGGGCGTCGTCGTCGGCGGCCTCAACCGGCCGATACCCGCAACGCTCGGCGGCTTCGGCATCGGCTTCGCCACGGGTGTGCTGGGCGGCGCGCTGCCGAGCGCACAGAGCCAGTACCTGCCGACCTTCGTCTTTGCTGTCGTGATCCTCGTGCTGCTCGTCCGCCCGCGCGGCCTCTTCGACTTCTCGAAGACGGTGGAGCGCGTATGAGGCGCCTCGCGGCGTACCAGGAGGTCGTGCCGCCGCTGGTGCTCGTGGTGGCGGCGGCGCTGCTGGGCACGCTCGTCTCCGTCTCCACGCAGGCGTACTTCACCGACACGCTCGTGAAGGTCACGATCGTGATCGCGCTGTACGTATTCATCGGCAACAGTGGTGTGCTGTCGTTCGGCCACGTTGCGTTCGTCGCACTCGGTGCATGGACGGCGGGGGTGCTGACAGTGCCGATCTCCGAGAAGCCGGCGACGATGCCGAACCTCGCGCACTTCCTGATGCACCGTCACGTCGGCAGCGTGACCTCGCTCGTGCTCGCGGCCTTCGTCGGCGCGATCGCGGCGCTCCTCGTCGGCGCGCCGCTGATGCGGTTGTCGGGTCTCGCCGCCGGCATCGCCACGTTCGCGGTGCTCGAGATCACCTACAACCTCCTGCAATACGAGGAACGCGTCGGCCCGGGGCTGAACACGTTCTCGTCGGTGCCGGAGACGACCGGCCTGCGCCAGGCGGGCATCGGCGCCGCCGTCTGCGTGGTCGCCGCGTTCCTCTACGCCCGAAGCCGCTTCGGGCGATTGCTGCGCGCGACGCGCGAGGACGACGCGGCTGCGCGCGCGGTCGGCACGTCGGTCTACCGTCAGCGGCTGATCGCGTTCACGCTCTCGGGCGCGCTCGCCGGGTTCGCGGGCGGGATGTACGTGCACCTGCTGCCGGTGCAGATCGACTCGGTTCACCTCGACCTGACGTTCATCACGCTCGCGATGCTCGTCGTCGGCGGATCGGGCAGCCTGCTCGGCGCCGTCGTCGGGGCGCTCGCGGTGAGCGCCATCGACTCGTATCTCTCGGTCGCGGAGAACGGCACGTCGCTGCTCGGCTGGCACATCGACCTGCCGTCGGGCACTGCAGAGATTGTCGTCGGCGTCGTCATGGCGGCCGTGCTGATCCTGCGCCCGAACGGCATCACGAACGGCCGGGAGCTGCGGCTGTGGAGGTGAAGCGCGTCTGCGTCGTCGGCGCCGGCGTGATCGGCAGCCTCTACGCCGCGTATCTCGCGCGCGTCGCCGAGGTCTCGGCGCTGACGCGGCGCGAAGAGCACGCAGAGGCGTTGCGCGAGCGCGGCCTCACCGTCACCGGCCGCGGGGACTTCACCGCAACGTTGACGGCGTCGACGTCGGCGAGCGACCTGCCGGAGCCGGAGCTCGTCATCGTCGCCTGCAAGGGAACCGACCTGGAAGCGGCGGCCGAGCGGCTCGGGGGCAATTGGCCGGACGCGATCGTGATGACGGTGCAGAACGGCATCGGCGCCGACGAGATCGTCGGTCGCCACGGTGAATGGCGCCAGCTCAACGCCGTCACCTTCATGAGCGGCACACGTCACGGCGACACGGAGGTGCAGTACGTGCTCGACACCGCGACATGGGTCGGTCCCGGTCGTGGGACGTCGCCGGACGACGCGCGCGCGGTCGCCGATCTGATCAGCTCTGCGGGCCTGAAGGCGGAGTCGTTCGACGACCTGCGCCCCGCCCAATGGTCGAAGCTGATCTTCAACGCGACGGTGAACACGGTCGCCGCGCTGACGGGCCTGCCGCACGACGCGCACTTCGCGGCGCTCGGCTCGCCCGGCGACCTCGGTCATCTCGTGAAGGCGCTGATGGACGAAGGGAAAGCAGTCGCCGCCGCATCGGGCGTGACGCTCGGCGAGGACCCGTGGGAGATGAACGTCCTCGCGACGCAGCGCGGCAGCGCGCACTATCCATCGATGCTCGAGGACGTCGAGGCGCACCGCAGGACCGAGATCGACCTGATCACCGGCTCGCTCGTCCGCGCGGCGCATCGCGCCGGCGTGCCGGTCCCGTTGCACGAGACCATGGAGCGCCTGATCAAGGCGAAGGAGGAGTCTTGGACCAATCACTAACCCGGCGTAGGCTCGACGGAGCAGCGCCCCCGGCGGAGGTGCCGGCTTTGCCGGCGCCGGAGCGGCTATGAAAATATGCGTAGTGGGGTGTGGTGCTGTGGGGTCGCTGTTCGCGGCGCATCTCGCGACACTCGATGGAGTCGAGGTGTGGGCGTTCGACCTGAACCAGGCGCACGTCGACGCGATCAACGCGGACGGGCTGCGCCTGACCGGGGCCGGCGACGTCGTCGGCCACCCGCACGCGACGAGCGACGCGGCGGCGATCCCGCCTTGCGACTTCGGCATCGTGGCGACGAAGGCGATGCACACCGCGCCCGCGATCGCCGCGACGGCGCACGCATTCGCCGACGGCTGCGTCGCCACCGTCCAGAACGGCATCGGCAACGAGGAGGTGCTGGCGGAGCATGTCGAGCGCGTGATCCGTGGCACGACGTTCCCGGCCGGAAAGCTCACCGCGCCCGGCGTCGTTCAATGGGATGTGAAGGGCGACACCACGTTCGGCCAGTTCGACCCCAAGCCGTCTCCGTTCGCAGCGGTCGAGCAGCTCGCCGACGCCTGCACCCGCGCAGGCATGCCGACGAAGGCGGTCCAAGACGCGCGCGGACCGCAGTGGCGCAAGGTCATCTTCAACGCCGCGACCAACCCGCTCGGCGCGCTGACCGGCCTCACGCACGGCCGCGTCTGCGAGCGCGCTGAGCTGCGGGCGCTCGCCTCGCGGCTCGTCGACGAAGGGAAGGCGGTCGCTGCCGCGCAGGGGATCACGCTCGACTCGGACCCAGAGGAGCTGATCGACTACGCGGCGCGCAAGGACGTCGCGTACGACCACAAGGCATCGATGCTGCAGGACATCGAGGCGCGGCGGCAGACCGAGGTCGATTTCCTCAACGGCGGCATCGTCGGGTTCGGGAAGCGGTACGACGTGCCGACGCCGACGCACGAATCGATCTGGGCGCTAATCAAAGGAGTGGAGGCTTCATGGCAGCAGTAGTTCCCCAGCACGAGGTCGACCGCCGTTACGGCCTCGTCCGGGAGGCGATGGCGCGCGACGGCCTCGACTACGTGATCGTCTCGGGCAACGAGTACAGCGGCTTCGAGGGCGCGGTCACCTACATGTCCGGGTTCGTGATCGTGCATCGGTACGCGTACGTGCTGCTGCCGGCGGAAGGCGAGCCGTCGATCGTCTTCCCGCGCGAGGCGACGTACGTCGGCGAGCACGGCACGACGTGGATCGGCGAGCAGGCCTTCGTCGACAAGCCGGGCGAGTGGCTCGCTGACCGCGTGAAGGGCAAGCGCGTCGGCGTCTACGGGCTCGACTACGTGATGACCGTGCGCGACTACGCAGCACTCGGCGACGCAGCCGAGATCGTGCCGTGGGACATGCAGTTCGACCACGCGCGCGCGGTCAAGAGCGACTACGAGATCGAGTCCGTGCGCGACAGCGTGCGCATCAACACGCAAGGCTTCTGGGTGTTCCTCGAGCACTTCGCGCCGGGCAAGACCGAGCGCGAGATCCTCGCGCCCTGCGAGCAGTACTTCGTCGAGCAGGGCTGCGGCCGCCTGACGATGGACATGGTGCTGACCGGCGCGAACGGAAGCGCCTTGCCGGAATTCAAGATCGCGGGCGCGTATTCCATAAAGCCAACTGACATGGTGCTTCCGTCACTCGAGGTCGCTGGACCGGGTGGACATTGGGTCGAGGTGTCGCGCGCGATCTGCCCCGGCGAGCCGAGCGCGGAGACGCAGCAGATGATGGAGGCGTACGAGGAGTACTACGAGATCGCCCCGAACGCGCTGAAGGCAGGCGCGACCGCGCACGACGTGCACCGTGCCGTGTCGAAGGGCTTCGTCGACCGCGGGTTCAAGCTCGGTCACGTCACCGGCCACTCGATCGGAATGACGATGATCGAGTGGCCGAAAATCGGCGAAGGCGACGAGACGGAGCTGAAGGAGGGGATGGTGTTCTCGATGCACCCGCACGCGATCTCGCAGGACGGGCAGGCGTGTCTCTACATGCAGGACACATGGCTCGTCACGAAGGACGCCGGCGTCCCGCTCGCCGACCTGCCGATGCAGATCTTCAAGGGAGATGAGCGATGACGGACGAGCGGCTAGGCCCGATCCTCGAGGGCAAGGGCGACTCCGACTACGAGCGCTACCTGAACACGGTCGACCTCCTGTCGCTGCAGAAGACGCCGGACCAGTGGATCCACCGCGATGAGCTGCTGTTCCAGTCGGTGCACCAGACGTCGGAGATCTGGCTGAAGCTCGCGTGGATGGAAGCCGAGGAGGCGACCCGGCTGATCGAGGGCAACGAGTTCGCCGCGGCGGTGCGGCTGCTTCGGCGCACGGTCGACTGCTACAAGCTCGTGACCCTGGCGCTCGACATGCTCGAGCACATGTCGCCGTGGGAGTACACCGAGGTGCGCAAGAACCTCGGCCACGGCAGCGGCTTCGACTCGCCGGGCTTCAGGGAGATGCGCCGCGTCGCGAAGCCTCTTGGCGACGCGTTCCACGCTGCGCACGAGCGCGCCGGGCTCTCGCTCGTCGAGGTGTACACCGAAGGCCGCAGCAACGAAGAGCTGTACCAGCTCGCCGAGGCGCTGATCGAGCTCGACGAGCGCATCATCACCTGGCGCGTGCGCCACTTCAAAGTCGTGCAGCGCGTGATCGGCGCCGGCGCGGTAGGCACGCAGGGCACGCCCGTCGAGGTGATGGGCCGGATGATGCACCACTCGTTCTATCCCGAGCTGTGGGACGTGCGGAACACGCTCACCGACATGAATCCCCCGCCGCAGTGAGTGCCATAAGCCTTGGCTGCGGCAACTTCGGCGGCGTCGGGTCGGCGCCCGAGTTC
>DASZBP010000338.1:0-10801 GCA_035943915.1 Gaiellaceae bacterium
GGATCGAGGCGACGCGACGGCTGCTCGCGCGCGGTGGACGGTCGCGCGTGCTGATGCTGACGACCTTCGACGCCGACGAATACGTGTACGACGCAATGAAGGCCGGTGCGAGCGGCTTCCTGCTCAAGAACTCACCGCCTCCGCAGCTCGTTGCGGCCGTTCGTGCGACCGCGCAGGGCGACGCACAGGTCGCGCCGGAGATCGTGCGGCGCATGGTGGACGAATTCGTGCGCCGACCGCCGCCCGGCGCGACAAAGCCGGACGCGCTCGCGGAGCTAAGCGAACGCGAACTCGACGTCCTCAAGCTCGTCGCGCGCGGGCTCAGCAACGCAGAGGTCGCCGCCGCCCTCTTCCTCAGCGAGGCGACGGTGCGCACGCACGTCAGCCGGATCCTCGCGAAACTCGATCTGCGCGACCGGACGCAAGCGGTCGTCGTCGCCTACGAGAGCGGTCTCGTGCAACCGGGCGACAGTGAGCGAGCCTGACGTTCACGTCTCCTGAGAGCATCAGGGTCGCTTGGACAGCCTTCGCGCCTCGCCATGCCAAAGGGCGGCCGCAGGATCTCCTTCGCAGCCGACCCCAGCTATGAACGTGCCAAGGGTCGATCTTCCCCATGGAACCATGCGCTCCGAAACCGTTGCCGTGGGTTGCCACCGGTTGCGGATCGGCCTGGTTTGGGCGTTTTCGAGCGCTTCCCATTCGCCACTCGTTGCCCCGCTGGCTCAATAAATGCTCCATCCATTCGCCGGGAATTGCTGATGGCCAAGGGGCTTCGGGCGTCCAGCCGTCTGCGCGTCGCGTGGTGAGCCCTTCTCTGTGAAGAGGGGGGTCACTTGCTCAAAGGCGATGGCTCATCACGACGATGAACCCCTGCTTTCTGGCTACTGGGTCTCGCCTGCCCCAGCGTGCCGGAATGACGCCTGAGGACGTGAGGTAGCGGCGGTTCGCGTCCCGCCGCCAGCGCTCGTGTACGGGGCGAGATTGGCGGCGCGTTTTTTCCACTTGAACCTCGTGGTCGAAGCTAGTAGCTTCGGGGCCGATGCAGAGAGGTGCTTACCAACTCTGGCGTTTCCTGGTCGCATTGATCGCAGCCGCGTGCGTCGTGCAGATCTTCCTGGCGGGCAGGGGCGCATTCGGCGTCCATGGATCGGCCAAGCTGGACGACCAGAAGAGCTTTGACCCTCACCGAGTGCTTGGAGAGATCATCGGGTTGTTGGCCGTGCTTGCTTTTCTCGCTGCGCTCGCCTACTGGCGGGACAAGCGCCTGATCGGAATCACGTTCGCGCTCGCCGTGATGGCGGAAATCCTCCAGCATCTGTTCGCACTGCCCAAGCATCCGTGGGTCGCTGGGCTTCACGCGTTGGACGGGATCGCCATCTTGGCTCTCTCGGCTTGGCTCGCCCATCAGGCGTGGCGCGGCAACCGCGATACACCGACTGCTTCGAGTTCCGAGGCAACAGCCGCCATCTAGCCGCCGCCCTCGGACGCCGACCGCCCCTATCCCACCGCGCCGGCGCACCGAGTCGCCTGCGCCAGTGTTCCGGGGTTTAGTTCTGAACTAACAAACGGGTTCACGCTGCTGGCGGGATATTTTGGTTGCGCACCGCAGCACGTCTCGAACGCCGGCGCCGCGGTAGACGAGTAGGCCACCGATCACATGGTCGAGGGGATGGAGGCGAAACTCGAGGGTCGTTGCTACGCCGAAGTTGCCGCCGGCGCCGCGTAGCGCCCAGAGCAGGTCGGGGTTCTCGTCGACGCTCGCGCGCACCTGTTCGCCGCTCGGTGTAACGAGCTCGGCTGCGGTCAGGTGATCGCAGATGAGCCCGAACTGCGCCGTCAGGTGCCCGATGCCTCCGCCGAAGGTTTGTCCGGCGACGCCGGTCGACCCAACGACCCCTCCCGGCGTGTAGACGCAGTGGCCGGCGGGATTGTGACCTCCGCCGCGGACTGCCACCTCGAGCCCGTTCGCCTGCGCGAACGCAAACGCTGTCGCAACGTCTGCCGCACCGGCGCATCGTGCGACAACCGCGGGCCTTCTGTCGATCGGAGCGTTGAACCCGCGCCGCGCTTGGTCGTATTCGGCGTTGCTCGGCGCGATCACGTCGCCCATAAGCGAGCGGCGAAGCTCGTCGAGGTTCAGAGTCGATTGTGCCCTCTGAGCGAAGCGATCACACGGTCGGCGGAGGATTACCCGTCGTCAGGAATGTGGGCGATCATTCACAACAGCCAGAGAAAACGCGACAGGCAGGAAAGTAATCGCCTTCATGTCCAGGTGCACTTCGCTCCCGATCTTGCCGCCGAAATCTTCGTCCTCGAGCCGACACACCAGGAGCGCACGAACGAATAACCTAACGCCCCTTCCGGTAGCCGGGAACGTCTGGTGAGAGCAGTGATGGCCCGGGCCAGTGTTCCGGAATGACGCCCGAGCGGGGGTCGGACCAACTCAGAGAATCGGCACCAGGACATCGATTAGGTCGCGGCGGCGGTAATACTCAAGCGTCGGTCGTGTCTGGTCGGCATCCGTCCGTTGCGCGAGGCGCTCCGCAGCCGGCCCGATCTGTGCGTACACATCGGGAGGCTCACCGTCCAGACGCACGCATGCGTAGCGCCGTCCCGGCAGCGTCCCACGCTCGGCACCGAACTCGGCAGGGTCATCGGCCGGGCGGTACCGCGCACACGCTGTAGGTATCCGTCACAGGATCGAACGCGCCGTAGAACTTGCGTCCGCGCAGCCCGACGACAGCCTCGAACGATGCCCAAGCCCGCTGGATCTCCGAGAGCTCGTCTGCGACTCGAACGAAAATGACCTCGGTCGGCTCACGCAGGACGATGTGCTCCGCGGTCACGCTCGTAACGTACAACGGCCGATGGCGTCGCGGTTACGGGCTTGCCGCCCGCCGCGTGCGCCAGTGTTCCGGATGACCCCAGAGGTTCGGCAGGGACCTCGCGATGACCGCTGACCGTATTCTTCGCCGATGGCGGCATTGATGGCGATCTTCGTGAGCGCGTTCTCGCTCGGCCTCGGGCTAGTTCGCGAGCCTTATGTGGGCGTTGCGTGCGCCGGTCCCAACAATACGACGTGTGGGCGAGTGGGGGTTGCAGTCTGGCTTGCGCGCCCGCACGCGATAAGTGTTGACGCGACGCTTGCAGGTGCGAACGTTCGGCTAGCGCCTCCGAAGACGGTCGGCAGTTATTGGGTGGGGTTCGTGCGTCTGCCCTTGCGAAAGATGGGACTACCCGCGTCCTGGGCGGGCGTTCCGGCGAAGCGGTTAGTGCTGCGACTCCGCATCCGCTACCCATCGGGGTGGCGTACCGGAACGCTTCGCCTCGATCTTCACTCAGGCTGGGGCTAGGCCCTGTCGGTTGGGGCCAGCGTTCGGGAATCCACCCTGATGAAGCCGGGGCCGACGGTCTATCGACGCGTGCGGGCTGTCGGCAAGCGACTCTGGGTCACCGCGGGTGCTCGCCTGGGCGGATGAGCCCGGTTTCGTAGGCGATGATCACGGCCTGGGCGCGGTCGCGAAGCTCGAGCTTGCCGAGGATGTGCGCAACATGCGTTTTTATGGTTGTTTCGGCGACGACCAGTGTTGCGGCGATTTCCGTGTTGGAGAGGCCGCGGGCGACCAGTTCGAGCACCTCGAGCTCGCGTGCGGTGAGGGAGATGAGTGTAGGGGGCGTTGTTCCCATCGAGGCGGGGCTTCGGCAGAACTCTTCAATTAGCCGGCGTGTGATGGTGGGTGCGACGAGCGTGTCGCCGTCGACGACGGTGCGGATTGCGTCGGTGAGCTGGCCCCTTCGGACGTCTTTGAGCAGGAAGCCGCTGGCGCCCGCGCGCATTGATTCGTAGACGTACTCGTTTCGGTCAAAGGTGGTGAGGATGAGCACGCGCGGCGGTTGAGGCAGCGCGAGCAGACGTCGTGTCGCTTTGACACCGTCGAGGTTGGGCATTTGGATGTCGAGCAGGACGACGTCTGGTTCGAGTGTGCGGGCGGCCGCGACAGCCTGAGCGCCATCGGCTGCTTCGCCGACGACTTCCAGGTCGTTTTCGTGCTCGACGATCGCTCGCAGACCGTCGCGGACAATTGCTTCGTCGTCGGCGATGAGGATTCGGATCGACGTGCTCATTGGCGCAAAGGGATGCGAGCGGAGACGAGGAAGCCCCCTTCGGGGCGGTCGCCTACCTTGAGGTCGCCGCCGTACAGGGCGACGCGTTCCCGCATCCCTGTGAGGCCGCGGCCTCCAGCATTGACCTTTGCCGGATCCGCGCCCTGATCGATCACTTTGACAATCACTGCCTCGGCGCTGTACTCCACCGAGACTGACGCCTTGCGTGGACTGGCGTGTTTGAGCACGTTGGTCAGCGACTCCTGGAGGATTCTGAATGCGGCCAGGTCGACTCCCGCGGGTAGGTCGGTTGGCACGCCGTGGATCGCGAGCTCGATCTCGGCACCCGCGGCGCGTGTGTCCTCGACCAAGGAGTCCAGCTGGGCCAGTCCGGGTTGTGGCGTGAGGCTCGCGTTCACGCCGCCCTCAACGAGATCGAGGAGCCGTCGCATCTCGGCGAGTGCATCACGCGCGCTTTGTTCAACGCTCAGCAGCCTGGCACCAAGAGGGCTCTGCTCGGCGTCACCGAGCAGCGATAGCGCTGCGACGAGCTGAAGCACAATCACGCTGAGGCCGTGACCGACGACGTCATGCAGTTCCCGGGCAATCCGGGCACGCTCGGCTGTCACGGCGGCCCGCGCCGTTTGCTCCTGCGCCTCGACGAGAGCCTCCTTCTCCGTGGCGCGCCGCCGGAAGGCGTACCCGAGCGGCCAGCCCGTCGCGAGCACCGCGTAGAACACCGCGTCAGAGCCTCCGAACGAGAAGACGGGATCGGTCAGCTCGTGAATGGCAATGCCGGCGAACGTGAGAGGCGCGGCGAAGACGACGTTGCCCGGCTCGGAATAACGGCCGACGGCGAAGAAGGCGAACAACACGGGGAGAAAGGAGCCGAGACCCTCCGGTGCACCGAACACGAGGTACACCGCCGAGTCGGCGGTCACGATGAAAGCGAGCACAGCAAGCGGCGCGCGTCGACACCAGATCAGAGCGAGCGAAGTCACGGCGTAGAGCAGGCTGATCACGGGTCGCGGACCGACCATGTGCCCGAGGGCGAGCCGGCCGCCCCAAATGTCGACCTGCACCAAGCCCGCGAGGACGACCGGCAGCAGCAACGCACGGCGCGGAAGAAGTCGAAGCCGTTGCGGTAGGGAAACCGCCGCGGTGTTCATGTGCGGACGGTACCGCGACCTTGCCTCCAGCGCATCGTCCCGCAGACGATCCTAGGTCGACTCCAGGAGGAGATCCGTGTCGAAAAATCGGCGCGAGGTTCCACCCTGCGGACGAGGCCGCCCCGGCGAGCGCAGCCTACCCTCGAAGGCGTCCCGACTCACCGGAGGATCAGATGACGCTCTCCAACCGTTCTCTCGCCAACGTCGCCCTGGCAGGGCTGGCCACCTTCCCCGTGATCGTCGTCGCGCTGCACATCGTTCAACGCGCCCAATACCACCCGCTCAGCGACGCAGTCAGCGAACTCGCTGACGGCCGCGCCGGCTGGCTGATGTGGATCGCGTTCTGCTCCGCCGGCACCGGACTGCTCTGCCTCGGCGTGCTTCACCGTCGCCTCGTACAGCACTCACGCGTCGTGCCCGCGCTCCTCGCGGTCGCAGCGCTCTTCATCTACGTCGCCGCGGTCTTCCACGCCGACCCCGAAAGCGCGACGGTCTCGAGCACGCACGACCAGATCCACCAGATCGCCAGTCTCGTCTCGTTCGTGTTGATCATCATCGCGATGTTCGTCTCCAGCCGTCGCTTCCGCGCCGACCCGCGTTGGCAGCGCCTCGCCCGCCCGACGCTCATCTGGGCGGTTTGTAGCCTCGCCGCGCTCTTCCTCACGCTTACGCTCAACACGCTCGACGACAGCCTCTTCGGACTCGGACAACGCATCTTCATCGCCACCTGGCTCACATGGCTGATCGCATGCGCCCTCCGTGCCCGAACGATCGCGAACGCCGGTGACGCGACTCCGCTCACCGCCGAGCAGCGCGAGGCGGTGACAGCCTGAAACAGTAGACCAACGAGAGGCTCGGCGGCGCCAGCGCGCTTACGTCAATGCGCGAATCTCGTCGAGCTCGGCGGGACTCGGTTTCCAGTTCCCAGCCTCGGCGTTCGCGCGCACCTGCTCCGGCTTCGTCGCGCCCGCGATCACGCTGACGACCGGACGCACGGCAAGCAGCCCGCCGACTGCAATGTCGAGCATCGTCACGCCGTGCGCGTGGGCCCACGCGGCAAGCTTCTCGACCTTGTCGAGATCCGCGTCCGCGATGTCGCGGCCGTGGAGGCGCGTGCCCTCGGCGGGCGGCTTGTCGCGACGCACCTTGCCGGTGAGCAGGCCCGACGCGAGCGGGAAGAACGGGATGAAGCCGAGCTCGAGCTTCTCGCACGTCGCGAGCAGTCCCTTCTCCGCGCTGCGGTCGAGCCACGAGTACTCGCTCTGCTCGGACACGTACGCCGGCCCCGCAATCTCACGCGCGCGCTCGAGCGTCTCCGGCTCGTAGTTCGACGTGCCGTACGTGCGGATCTTCCCCTCGGCGACGAGCTCTTCGAGCGCGCCGATCGTCTCCTCGAGCGGCGTGCCGGGATCCTCTTCGTGATGCTGGTACAGCTCGACGTGATCGGTCTGCAGCCGCCGCAACGATGCGTCGAGCGCAGCGCGGATGTACTCGCGTGACCCGCGCCGCTCCGCCCCGTCGTCCATCGGCTTGCCGAACTTCGTCGCGAGCACGACCTGGTCGCGCCGCCCCCGCAGAACGCGCCCGAGAGCCTCCTCACTGCCGCCCTTGTTCCCGTAGATGTCGGCGGTGTCGAAGAACGTGACGCCGGCCTCGAGCGCGGCGTCGACGACGGCGCGCGTCGCATCCTCATCGATGCGGCCGCCGAAGTTGTTCGTCCCCAGGCCGACGATCGTGACGTCGAGCTCGCCAAGCTTTCTCGTGCGCATGGCGCGAGGCTAGCGGGTCGCTACTGCTTGACGCCGAGCGGTGTGTTTTCCGGCCCCACCGTGCCGCACTTCAGGCTGCCCACGTCGCACTGCGCGACGAGGCTCGTCAAGACGCTCGCGTCCCAGGCGTTCACGAAGTCCGCGTGCGACGTGTAGATGCTGTTCTTCATCGTCTGCATCTTCGGCCCCATGGAGAGCGTGAAGCCGCCGCCGCCCGAGATCGCGAAGTGCTCGTGCAGTACGAGCTGCGGCACCGCCACCGGGTAGCCCGCAGGGCAGCGCCCGCTCACGGCATAGGCGACGTTCTTCTGCGTCGCGCCGGCCAGCGTGTGGCCGTCCCAGCAGTCCGGGAAGGTGAGCGTGAGCACGAGCTGCGTTCCCGCCGGGCAGTGCGCAGCGGGGGCGGCGGTGTGGGGCGCGCCCGCCTTGGCGCCGCAATCCCAGTACGCAACGGAGAGCGGCTGCGGTGCCAACGCCGTCTCATTGCCCGCGATCATCTGCAAGCCCGCCGGGAACGCGTTGATCGACGGGGCCGGGCGGCCGGACGTGCGGTAGTACGCGAGTAGAAACGTCGGCGCGACACGCTTGCCCTTTTCGTAGAGCGCGGGCAGCCAGTACGCCGACGTGTCACCGGGCGCGGTGCAGGACGTCCGGTGCGCGGCGCGGAGCTGGTCGGCGGTCGACGCGGCGTGCGTGGTCGGGTTGCCGAAGAACTCATGCACCATCGACTGCCCGGGCATGGTCGGCATCAGGATCGGGTCGTCGTCCAGCGTGTGCGAGTAGCTGCAATGGCTTCGGAAGAAGCCGTTTCCATGCGCAGCCGGCGTGACGCGAGCGGCGGACCGCGCAAACGCGACGGCAGCGGTAGCGAGCAGCAGCAGGGCTGCGCCCGCGACGATGATCGAGACCCCACGACGCATCATCGAGCCAGTATTGCCGAGAAACACGCGAACGTCGATAGCCTGAAATGTCATGCGTTACTGGGAGGACTTCTCTGCGGGCGAGGTCACGGAGATCGGGCCGGTGACCGTGAGCGAGGCGGAGATCGTCGAATTCGCGTCGCGCTTCGATCCGCAGTTCTTCCACGTCGATCCCGAGGCGGCGCAGGGCAGCCCCTACGGCGGCCTGATCGCCAGCGGCTGGCACACAGCGGCGCTCTTCATGGGCATGTTCGTGCGCGCGATCCTCCTCGACACCGCGTCCCTCGGCTCGCCCGGCATCGACGAGCTGCGCTGGACGGTGCCGGTGCGTCCCGGCGACACGCTCCACGGCCGCGTCACGGTGGACGAGGTGCGTGAGTCGTCGAAGGACGCGAAGCGCGGAACGGTGCTGACGACGAGCGAGGTCTTCAACCAGGACGACGTGCTCGTCATGCGCATCCGCGCGCGCGGCTTCTTCGCGCGGCGGACTTCAGCGTAGGCAGGCGGACAGCGTTCGCCTGGCGACGCGCTTCTGCGGATAGTTGTTCCAGAGCACGACCACGTTGCCGACGACCGCTTCGGTGCGCCGCAGATTGAGGCGAATGGTGTACGGCGACGCAGGGCTGTGCTTGATCTGGAACGCAGCGAAGCGGCTGTACAGCGTGTTCTTCGCCTTCAGCGCAGCGGCCGCGTTCTTCTCGAAGATCAGCGAGCCGTTGTCGTAGACCTTCGCCGGGACGCCGTGGAACGAGAACGACTCGAGCTTCTCCACGTGCACGCCGAACTTCGTGATGGACTTCGCGGGCTTCGCCGCGACGAGCACGTGGTGCGCCTTCAGGCACGCAATCGCCTTCGTAGGAGTAGCGGCGGAAGCCGAGACGGCGAGGACGAGTGCGAGTGCCCCGACTGCAAGGAGTCTCAGTGCCACGTGTCCCCGAAGATACGCAACCAGTTGCCGTGCGTGATCTTGTCGACCGCCGCGTCGTCGTAGCCCGCCTTGCGCAGAGCCTCGACCAGCTTCGGCAGACCGGCGAGGCCCCCTAGCTCCTGCGAGATGAGCGCACCGTCGAAGTCCGAGCCGAACGCGACGTGGTCGATCCCGATGCGGTTCGAGATGTAGTCGATGTGCCGCACGATCTCCGTGAGCGGCGTGTCGGGGTCGTTCCATCCGTCCGCTCGCAGGAACGACACGGCGAAGTTGACGCCGACGATGCCGCCGCTCTTGCCGACGGCGTCGAGCTGTGCATCGGTGAGGTTGCGCGAGGCCTGGCTGAGCGCATGCGCGTTGGAGTGCGTCGCGACGAGCGGCGCGTCGGAGATCTCCGCGACGTCCCAGAATCCCGCCTCGTTCAGATGCGAGAGGTCGACGAGGATGCCGAGCTTGTTACATGCCCGCACGAGCTCACGGCCGGCGTCCGTCAGGCCCGGCCCGGTGTCCGGCGACGCGGGGAAGCAGAACGGCACGCCTTCCGCGAACGCGTTCGCGCGCGACCACACGAGACCGATGGAACGGAGCCCGCGGTCGTACCAATCCTGCAGATCGGAGAGGTCGGGCGCGAGCGGATCTGCACCTTCGAGGTGCACGACCGCCGTGACGCGGCCGGGCTCGAAGTCGTCCGCGGACGTCGCGAACGTGACGGGCAACGACTGCAGGGTCACGTACAGCTCGTTCGCAATGCGCGCAGCCTCCGCTGTCGGGATGCGCGGCGGCAGCGGCAGCGCGTAGGGAATCGGCGGCGGGTCGCCGGGCGGCTGCGGCGACGGGACGTACAGGGCGAAGAACCCACCCGCGAAGTCCGCGTCGGCTGCGACCGCCAGATCCACGTGCTTCGGCGGGTCTCCACGCCATGCCGCGAGGACGAGATCGTTGTGGCCGTCGACGATCATCGGCGCATCCTAGGTGCGTGTGTGTCAGTCTCCCCCGTCATGACCGACAGCCCGCTCCGCATCCTGATCTGCGACGACGACGAGAACCTCGCAACCGCGGTCGAGTCGATCCTCGAGGCCGATGGCCGCTTCGTCTGCATCGGGCGCGCGACGAGCGGCGCGCAGGCGGTCGAGCTGGTCGAGGCGGAGGCGCCGGACATCGTGCTCATGGACATCGGCATGCCCGGCCTCAACGGAATCGACGCCACGCGCGCGATCCGCGAGAAGGACGCAGGCCAGCACGTCGTCATCTACACCGGCTCAGACGAGTACGACGACGTCGCGCGCGCGGACGAGGCCGGCGCGAGCGGGTACCTGCACAAGAGCGCGCTCACGTCACCTGATCTCGCGGACGCGCTCCTCGTACTGCACACGAACTACGAGAGCCGCGTCCCCGACCCGGAGTAGTCGGCCAGGCGCGCCGCGTACCAGTCTTCCCACGGCTCGTCGGGCGCCGCCGCGACGTAGTCGCGATCCAGCTGCACGAGCGCATGGACGAGGTGGCTCCGCACCGGCCTCGAGCCAAGCAGGTCGGGCAGCTCGGACAGCTGCAGCAGCCAGTTGGCGTACCACGATGCCCAGTCGGGATCGTCGCCGTCGACGATGCGGTAGACGACATGATGTGTCTCGGCCGCTTCGTGCAAGAGGTCGCGAATCGCTTTCATCTTGTCCTCGCGAATCGTTGCACAGCCTGCAGCAGCTCGTCCGTCTTCGAGTCGTCGCCCGCGGCGAGCGCGCTCGCGACGCAGTGACGGATGTGCTCTTCGAGGATCTGCAGCGCGAGCGACTCGAGCGCGGTCGTCGCGGCCGAGATCTGCGTGAGGATGTCGATGCAGTAGCGGTCCTCGTCGACCATCTTCTCGATGCCGCGCACCTGGCCCTCGATGCGGTGCAGGCGCGTGACGAGCGCGGC
>DASZBP010000339.1:0-1805 GCA_035943915.1 Gaiellaceae bacterium
GGTCGCGAGCGCGAGCAGCTGATGACCGAGGCAAATGCCGAGGACGCTCGTGCGCCCGAGCAGCTCACGCACGGTCGCGATCTCGGCGGTGAGCGGCGCCGGGTCCCCGGGGCCGTTGCCGAGCAGCACACCGTCGTAGCCGGCAAGCGAGTCGGCGTCGACGTCGTGCCGGAACACGTCGACCGCCGCTCCGGCCTTTGCCAGCAAGCGCAGGATCGAGCGCTTGCAGCCGTAGTCGACGACCGCCACGCGGACGTCGCCGTCCTCGGCGTAGCGGTACGACTCGGAGGGCGACACGCCGGCGACGAGCGCCGCCCCCTCCATCGACGGCTGCGCGCGCACCGCGTCGAGCGTCTCGTCGACCGGGACGTCGCCGCTGACCACGGCGGCGCGCATCGAGCCGCGGTCGCGCAGGTGCAGCACGAGCGAGCGCGTGTCGATTCCCGTGAGAGCGACGATGCCGCGATCGGTGAGCCAATCGGTCCACTCCGGGCCGCGGGCCTCGCACATGACCACGCCGGTCGCATGGACGCGCGACGATTGTGAGCGTGTGTCGTCGACGCCGTAGTTGCCGACCATCGGCGCGGTGAAGCAAACGATCTGGCCGACGTAGCTCGGGTCGGTGACCGTCTCCTGGTAGCCGCTCATCGCGGTCGTGAACACGGCCTCGCCGAACGAGTAGCCCTCCGCGCCGGCCGACGAGCCGTCGAACACCGTGCCGTCTTCGAGCACGAGGTAGCTCATTCGTACGCCACCCGTCCGGCCGCGACGGTCAGCTTGACGCGGCCGTAGAGGCGCTTGCCGAGCAGCCACGAGTTCTGCGACTTCGACTTGAAGTTCGCGGACTTGACCCGCCAGCGGTCGTCGAGGTCGATCAGCGTGAGGTTCGCCGGCGCTCCCACCGCGATCCGCGGCCGCTCGATGCCGAAGATCGCGCACGGCCCTGCCGACATCCGCTCGAGCACCGTCTCGAGGCGAAGCACGCCGGTCTGTACGAGCTGCGTGTGGAGCACCGCGAATGACGTCTCGAGCCCGGTGACGCCGAACGGCGCCGCTTCGAACGGGACGTCCTTCTCCTCCGGCGAGTGCGGCGCGTGGTCGGTGGCGATCGCAGCGATCGTCCCTTCGCGCAGCGCAGCGATGAGGATCGAGCGATCGTCCTCGGTCCGCAACGGCGGGTTCATCTTCATGTTCGCGTCGAGGTCGCGCACCGCCTCGTCGGTGAGGCAGAGATGATGAGGCGTCACCTCGCCGCTCGCACGTACGCCGCGTGCGAGTGCGCGCTCGAGGTGCTCGACCGACTCCCGCGCCGAGAGGTGCATCAGGTGCACCGCCTGGCCGGTCTCGGCGGCGAGGTCGAGGTCGCGCGCGACCATGAGGCTCTCACCGAGCGACGGCCAGCCCGCGATGCCGAGCTCGGCAGCGACGGCTCCCGCGTGCGCGTGACCACCACGCGTGAGCGTCGCCTCTTCACAGTGCACGGCGATCGTCCGGCCCGTGATCGCGTTGTACTGGAGTGCGCGCCGCATGACGCCCGCCGCGGTCACCGGGCGGCCGTCGTCCGTGAAGCCCGCCGCGCCCGCGTCTGCGAGCGCGCCCATCTCGGTGAGCTCGTCGCCGTCCTGCCCCTTCGTGATCGCGGCCATGAAGCCGACAGGCACGTGCGCTTCCTCCGCTGCGCGCGCCCGCAGGCCGCGCAGAACGTCCGCGTCGTCGACGACCGGATCGGTGTTCGGCATCGCGAGGATCGCGCAGTAACCACCTGCCGCCGCGGCGGCGGTGCCGGAGGCGATCGTCTCCTCGTC
>DASZBP010000340.1:0-6273 GCA_035943915.1 Gaiellaceae bacterium
AGGGCCACTTCGAGCTGAACGTGTTCGTGCCGCTGATGGCGCGCAACCTGCTGCAGTCGATCAAGCTGCTCGCGTCCGCGTCGCGGCTGCTCGACGAGAAGTGCGTGTCGGGCATCGAGGCGAACCGCGAGCAGTGCGAGAGCTACGCCGAGCTGACGCTGTCCGCGGCGACCGCGCTCAACCCGTACATCGGGTACGACAAGGCGAGCGAGATCGTCAAGAAGGCCTCGGCCAGCAAGCGCTCGCTGCGCGAGGTTGCGCGGGAGGAGGGTGTCTCCGACGATGTTCTCGACGAGGCGCTGGACTACCGCAAGATGGCCAATCCTCACGGCTAGCGCGCTGGCCGTTGTGGCGATCGCCGCGACGCCTGCGCCGACCGGGCTCAAGGGTCACGTAACGATCGGGCCGCTTACGCCTGTGTGCCAGGCGGGCACGCCGTGCGCCGGCCCGGCGAAGCGGGTGACCCTCAGCTTCGTTCGAAACGGCGTCGTCTCGAAGCGCGTCGTCACCGACGACTCGGGCGCGTACCGCGTCGTGTTGCGCTACGGGCCGTACTCGGTGCGCGCGAGTCGCGGCATGTCGATCCGTCCTGCGCGTGTTTGGGCGCACCGTGGGCTCGTCGCAAAGCTCAACTTCGCGATCGACACCGGCATTCGCTAACGGACAGGTTCTAATAGGCGACTGCGCCGCGGCCCGTCGCCGCAGCGTGGCGCTGCTCGTCGGCGCGATAGCTCGAGCGCACCAGCGGGCCGCTGAACACGGAGCCGAAGCCCATCGCCTCGCCCTGCTCGCGGAACCACTTGAACTCATCGGGATGCACCCAGCGGTCGATGGTCGCGTGCTTCGGGCTCGGCTGGAGGTACTGGCCGATCGTCACGACATCGACGTCGTGCGCGCGCAGGTCGCGCATCGTCTCGACGACTTCGACGTTCGTCTCGCCGAGGCCGACGATGATGCTGCTCTTCGTCAGCACGTTGTAGTCGGCGACTTCCTTCGCGCGCTGCAGCAGCCAGAGCGCGCCGTCGTAGCTCGCCTTCGCGCCGCGCATGCGGCGGTGCAGACGGCGAACCGTTTCGATGTTGAAGTTGAAGACCTCGGGCCGCGCGCCGAGCACGGTGCGCAGCGCCTCTTCCTCGACGCCGAGGAAGTCCGGTGTCAGCACCTCGACCGTCGCCTCGGGCAGCTTCGCCTTGATCGCGCGGATCGTCGCCGCGTAGTGGCCGGCACCCTTGTCCTCGACGTCGTCGCGGTCGACGGACGTAACGACGACGTGCTTGAGCCCCATCTGCTTCGCGGCCTGGGCGAGACGCAGCGGCTCGAGTGGGTCGACCGGCTCGCTCGGCTTGCCGCTGTTCACGTAGCAATATCGGCAGGCGCGCGTGCACGTGTCTCCGAGGATCTGGAACGTCGCCGTGCCGCGGCCCCAGCACTCCGCGATGTTCGGGCAGCGCGCTTCCTCGCAGATCGTGTTCAGGTGCGCGCCGTGCAGCAGCTTCTTCACGTCGAAGTACGCCGTGTTCGCGCTCGGAGCGCGGACCTTCATCCACTCGGGGCGGCGCGGGCGCTCGGCGACGGGCAGCGATCCCTGCATGTCGGGCAATGTACCCAGGTGGAACGAGTCTGCGTCTTCTGCGGCGCCTCGAGCGGCCGTCGTCCGCTCTACGCCGAATCGGCGCGCCTGTTCGGCGAGGAGTTGGCCCGTCGAGGCCTCGGCCTGGTCTACGGCGGTGGGCGCGTGGGCCTGATGGGCGCCGTCGCCGACGGGGCGCTCGCCGCGGGCGGCGAGGTGATCGGCGTCATCCCGCAGGAGCTCGTCGACCGCGAGCTCGCGCACGGCGGCCTGACGCAGCTTCACGTCGTCGGCTCGCTGCACGAGCGCAAGGCGCTGATGGCCGATCTCTCCGACGCGTTCGTCGCGCTGCCCGGCGGGTTCGGGACGCTCGACGAGCTGATGGAGCAGCTGACCTGGTCGCAGCTCGGCCTCCACGCGAAGCCGGTCGGGTTGCTCGACGTCGAGGGCTACTGGGTGCCGCTGATCACGCTGGCGCGCCATGCGACGGAAGAGGGTTTCGTGCGCGAGAACGATCTCGCGGCGATCGCGGTCGGCGACGACCCCAGGCTGCTCATCGACCGCCTCGCGCGCATCGCGGCGGAGCCCGCGCGGCGGGCGAAGTGGGCCTAGGGGGCGAAGAGCGAGCCGACCACGTACGCGGCCAGGATCGCGCCAAGTCCGAGCACGCCTGTCCAGGCCAACAGCCGAAGGGCCGTATCCATCCCGGAATGGTGGTTGCCGCGCCGGACGGCGCGGTCAGTGCTTGCGGGAGTCGAGCCGCGCCTCGAATGCCCGCCGCAGCAGGTCGCCGGTCAGGCCCTCCCAGACCGACGGCGGCTCCGGCTCCGGGGGCACCGGCTCGACCCGGAGGATGTCGCCGCTGCGGTCGCCGTAGCTGCGCGCGTACGCCTGCTGCTCGTCGAACGGAGCGGGTGTCGGCTTACGCCGGAACAGGCGGAACAGCCACATGGGCCGTGTTATACGCCTGTGTCTCGGTGAACGAGAAGCCGAAGACGTCCGCGAGCGCCTGCGCTGCCGCCGGGCGCACGTCGTCCACCGTCACGGGGCGCTGAAGCTCGCGCGCCAGCGACGTGAACATCGCATCGTCGAGGCCGCAGGCGGTGATCCACTCCGTGAAGGGCGCGGGGTCGAGATCGACGTTCAGCGCGTACCCGTGCGTCGAGACCCACTTCGCCAGGTGGATGCCGATCGACGCGATCTTGCGCGGCGGACGGTCGAGCCACACGCCTGTGAGTCCCTCGATCCGCTCCGACTCGACACCGAACGCGGCGGTGGTGCGGATGAGCGCCTCTTCGAGGTCGCGGCAGTACTTCTTCACGTCCTGTCCGTGACGGGCCAGGTCGAGGATCGGGTAGCAGACCAGCTGCCCCGGAGCGTGGTACGTGGATTTCCCGCCGCGATCCACCTCGACGATCGCGACGTCGGCGCCCTCGGGAACGTGCACCTCGCCCGGCTCGGTGCGCCGGCCGAGCGTGATCGTCGGCGGGTGCTCGAGCAGGAGCACCGTGTCCGGGAGCTCACCGCTGCCGACCCGCTCGGCGAGCGAGCGTTGCAGCGCGAGCGCCTCCGTGTACTCGACCGTGCCGAGGTTCAGGAGGTGCGCTTTCACGTCCTGAGCGTAGCGTGTGGTCATGGAGCCGAAGCCGCCAGGCTGGGACGTGCGCTACGCGAACGTGTTCCAGGAGCAGGACGTCGTCGCGTCGTACCCGAACCGGCCGCCCTACCCGCAGGACGTCATCGACCGGCTGGCGCGGCTCGGCGACTCCGTCGTCGACGCGGGTTGCGGCACCGGTGAGCTTGCCCGCCGGCTTGCGCCACTCGTCACGCGGGTCGATGCGGTCGACGTCTCCGCGCCGATGCTCGAGCTCGCGCAGAAGCTTGCCGGCGCAGACCGCGTGCGTTGGATCAACGCGCGCATCGAGGATGCGCGGCTCGACCCACCGTACGACCTCGTCGTCGCGGGTGACAGCGTGCACTGGTTCGACTGGGAAGTCGCGCTACCGCGCATCTTCGAGCTTGCGCCGCAGTTCGCCGTCGTGTCGCGCAACTGGTTCAAGGGCGACAACGAGCTAGTCGCGCGCTTGCGTCCGGTGTGGTCGAGCCACAGCTGGAACAGGGAGTTCCGACCGCTCGATCCCGTCGCGGAGCTCGAGTGCCGCGGCCTCCTGCGCGTCGTGTCCACGTTCGAGTCTGCGACGGAGTCGTGGCGCCCGACGCAGGACGAGGTCGTCGGTTTGCACTTCTCGCAGAGCGGGTTCGCGCGCGAGCGTCTCGCCGATGCGGCTGCGTTCGAACACGACCTGCGTAACGCGTTGGGCGACGAGCCTTACGAGCTCGGCGTGTCCGGCGCGATCACGCTGACTGCGCCTGCCTGAGCAGGTTCTGCGCGCGCTCGGCATCCTTCGCGTGAACCCAGATCGCCTGCGGCCCGGTGCCGGGAAGGTGCCACGACAACGGGAGCTCCATGTTCGTCGACCGGTCGTAACGCGCTTCGATCCCGTGTTGCTCGAGCATCCCGCAGATCATCGCGGCCTCCGGCTCGGAGCCTGCGACGGTGAGCTCGACGGGCTCGCTCACTTGGACGCGAGAAGCTGACGCGCGCGCTCCACGTCACCCGGCGCGACCAGGATCCGGTGCGCGCCTTCTGCGTTGGCGTCGAGCCAACCTTCGGCGCCGCCGGCTTCCGACTGCGCCTCGATCCCTGCGTCCGCGAGCGCGCCGCACAGCTCGACGGCCTCCAACTCCGTGGGGACGACCGTCAGCTCGACGAGTTCCTCGCCGCTAATAGTCCGACTCGCCCCAGTTCTCGAGACGGTGCTTCAGGTCGCGTAGGAAGCGACCGGCATATGCACCGTCGACGAGGCGATGGTCGTACGTCAGCGTGATGTTCATCATCGAACGGATCGCGATCGCGTCGTTGCCGCTGTCGTCGGTGACGACCCACGGCCGCTTGACGATCGCGTACGTCCCGAGGATGCCCGCCTGAGGCTGGCTGATCACGGGCGTGCCGTGGAACGTGCCATAGCCGCCGGGGTTCGTGATCGTGAACGAGCCGCCTGCGACGTCGTCGGGGGTCAGCTGCTTGTTGCGCGCGCGCGCCGCGATGTCGGCGATGCCGCGCGCCATGCCGAGCAGGTTCAACCCTTCCGCGTTCTTGACGACCGGGACGATGAGGCCCTTGCCGTCCGCGAGCTCGACCGCGAAACCGAGATTGACGAAGTTCTTCGTGACGATCTGGTCGCCCCGCAGCTCACCGTTCACCCACGGGTAGTCGCGCAGCGTCTCGACGGTCGCGCGCGCGATGAACGCGAGGAACGTCGGGTTGACGCCGTACGCGGACTCGTACTCCTTCTTCAGCTTGCCGCGGATCTGCACGACCTTCGTCATGTCGACCTCGATCGCGCTGGTCACGTGCGCCGACGTGTCGAGCGAGCGGCGCATGTGCTCCGCGATGCCGCGGCGCATCGCCGACATCGGCTCGAGCGACTCGCCCTGCGACGCGACCGCGGGCGCCGGCGCGGGAGCCGCCTTGGGCTGCTCGGCCGCAGGTGCTGCGGGCGCTGCCGGAGCGGCAGGCGCTGCCTGCGTCTGGCCGCCCTGGTCGATGAACGCGAGGATGTCCTTCTTCGTGACGCGGCCGCCCGTGCCGGTGCCGGGCACCTGCGACGCGTCGATGCCGTGCTCGCCGGCGATGCGCGCGACGACCGGCGACACGAAAGACTTGCCGTTGCCGCTCGCAGCCGGCGCGGGCGCGGGCTCGGACGGCGTCGCGGCCGGCTCTGCCGTCTCCTGCGCGGCAGCCTCCGACTCGTCGGCAGCCTCTTGCGTCGCGGGCGCGGGCGGCGCGGGCGCAGCAGCCGCTGCCCCCGAACTTCCGGGCTCGCCGCCGATGCGCGCAAGCAGCGTGCCGACCTCGACCGTCTCGCCTTCCTGCACCAGGATCTCGCTGACGATGCCGGTCATCGGGGCCGGCACCTCCGTGTCGACCTTGTCGGTCGAGATCTCGAGCAGCGACTCGTCGGCCTGCACCTCTTCGCCCACCTGCTTGAGCCACTTCGTGATCGTCCCCTCGGAGACCGACACGCCCATCTGCGGCATCACGACATCGACTGCGGTGGTGCTGGCCATCAGTAGCTGATCAACTCCTTGAGTCCGCGGACGACGTCGTCGACCTGGGGGATGTACGCCTTCTCGAGCACGGGCGAGAACGGCACGGGGCAGTCGGGGGCGGCGATGCGCTTCACCGGTGCGTCGAGATCCTCGAACGCCTCCTCCGCGATCGTCGCTGCGATCTCCGCGCCGAAGCCGCCGGTGCGCGTGTCTTCGTGCAGCACGAGCACCTTCGACGTCTTGCGCGCGGATGCGAGCACCGCTTCCCTGTCCCACGGCATCACGGTGCGCAGGTCAATGATCTCGACGGATGCGTCGACCTGCTTGGCCGCCTCTTCCGCCGTGTAGACCATCGCGCCCCACGTCACGAGCGTGACGTCGTCGCCTTCCTGGTGGGTGCGCGCCTTGCCGATCGGGATCGTGTAGCGCTCCTCGGGCACCTCGCCCTTGATGCGCCGGTACAGGTGCTTGTGCTCGAAGAAGAGCACCGGGTTCGGATCCTCGATTGCCGAGATGATCAGGCCCTTCGCGTCCTCCGGCGTCGCCGGGCAGACGCACTTGAGCCCGGGGATGTGCGCGAACGACGACTC
>DASZBP010000341.1:0-7184 GCA_035943915.1 Gaiellaceae bacterium
CACTCTCACCGTTCCACCTCGACGGTCACAAGGCCCAGCTCGGCGAGCCGCTCGAGCACGGTCTTCGCCGTCTCGGTCGGTGTGTGGCCCATCGTGTCGATGCGCAGCTCCGGGTCAGTAGGGGCCTCGTACGGCGCGGAGACGCCGGTGAAGTCCTTCAGCTCACCGGAGAACGCCCTTGCGTACAGGCCCTTCGGATCGCGGCGCGCGCACTCCTCGATCGGCGTGGCGACATGCACTTCCACGAACGGCGCGTGCGGCTCGATCAGCTGGCGCGCATACTTGCGCGCCTCTTCGTACGGTGAGATCGCCGAGACGATCACGGCGCCCCCGGCGCGCGCGATGCGCGACGCAACCCAGGCGATGCGCGCGATGTTCGCGTCGCGGTCTTCCTTCGAAAAGCCGAGCCCCTTCGACAGGTGCGTGCGCACGATGTCGCCGTCGAGGTGGTCGACGACCATCCCGAGACGCTCCAGCTCGGGCTCGACGACGTCAGCGAGCGTCGTCTTGCCGGCGCCCGAAAGGCCCGTGAACCACAGAACGAACCCGCTCATGTGTGCAGCCCGCATTCCGTCTTGTCGGTGCCGGCCCAGCGGCCTTCGCGACCCTTGCCCGGAAGCGTCGAGTGCCAGTCGCCAATCGACGCGTAGCCCTGGTCGTGCAACGGGTTATACGGCAGGCTGCGCTCGCGGATGTACGACCAACAGTCGTCGTCGCTCCAGTCGGCAAGCGGGTTCGCCTTCCAGAGCTCGTGCTGCGCGTCCCAGCCGAGCTTCGGCGCATCCGCGCGCGTCAGCGACTGGTCGCGGCGGATGCCGGTGATCCACGCGTCGAGGTCGAGCAGCGCGCAGTTCAGAGGCTCGATCTTCGCGATCGCGAGGTAGAGGTCGGGGTTCGTTTCCCAGAGCTTGTCCTCGACGGGCCGCCCCTCGAACTTCTCGATCGTCGTGTCGTATCGCTTCTCGACTGCGCGCCAGAGCTCGTAGGTCTCGGGGAAGAGATGGCCCGTGTCGAGCGCGAAGACACGTGCCTTCGGCTCGAGCGCGAACAGCATGTCGAGCAGCACCGTCTCTTCCTTCTGGAACGAGCACGCGAGCGCGACCTTGCCGGGGAACTGCTCGAGCACGAAGCTCAGCACGTCCTCGGCCGAGAGCGACTCGACGTCAGGCGGGAGTTGGAGCGTCGTCGCTGACACCGAGCACCTCCTTCAGCGTGTCGCCGCGCAACCCGAGGCGAAGCGTCTCGAGCGGGATGACTTCCTCGGGCGGGATGTTCCCGAGGTTCACGTCCGGGCCGAAATGGCGCACGAACCACGCCTGCGACGTCTTGGTCGGCGCCTCCCAGACGAGATCGTGAAAGTCGACCGCGTGCTCGATCTCGGCGATCAGGCCGGTGCGCATCGCGCCATCCGGGCGGAAGATGCCCGACGTGCCGCCCTCACGTGCCTCGGTGATGACCTTCCACGCGCCGGCTTCCTTCTCTTCCTTGATCCACTCGACCCACTCGTACGGTGCGTACACCACCTCCGAGTCCTTCGATCCGACCTCGGAGAGGACAGTGAAGTCGCGCGCGAAGTCGGCGATCAGCTCGAGCTTGCGCTCGCGCGGGATGGTCACCGTGCCGTCCGAGATCTCGACGTGCGTGAGGCCGAGGTCGCGCAGCCACTTCTTGTACTCGTCGAACTTGTTGCGCACGTAGACCACCTCGAAGAACGTGCCGCCGATGACGACACGCTTCTCCTTGAGCACGTCGAGCTTGCGGCGGAGATTGTTCGTGACATACGCCGTTCCCCAGCCGAGCTTGACGATGTCGATGTATTCGCCGGCGTTCTCGAGGATGTCCTCCCATCCACGCGGACCGAGGCTCTTGTCGAGGACATGCGTAAGGCCGCCGTCGCGCGTCAGTCCCAGATCGAACTTAGAGTCGGGCATAGAGCTCCTCCAGTTTTGCGTTCGCGCGCGACTGCACGTCGCGGTAGAGCGAGTTGCCGTGGGCGTCGATGCCGACGGTCAGCGGGCCGAAATCCTTGACGCGGAACTTCCAGAGACACTCCGGCATGAGCTCCTCCCACGCGACGTCCTCGATCTCCTCGATCTGCGTCGTCTCGAGTGCAGCGGCACCACCGACGATCGCGAAGTAGACCATGCCGAGCTGGTGCATCGGCTCGATTGCGTCGTCTGGGAAACCGCCCTTGCCGCAGATCGCGCGCACGCCGTATTGCCGGCCAAGCGGCTCGGTGAAGCGCACCATGCGCGCGCTGGTCGTCGTGCCGATGCAGATCTTCTCGTACTTCCCCTCGGCCACCTTCCGCACGTTCGGGGCGGTGTGCAGCAGGAACGCGCCGCTCAGATCCATCGGCGGCGGGACACCCTCGTCGAAGATCCGGATCTGGGTGCGGTCGCGGATGCCGATGATGTGGCCCTGCACCGTGACCTCGTCGCCGGCCTTCAGCTTCAGGATCTCCGCGGGGTCGGTGATCGGGAACGTGACTTCGTGGGTCATGCGTCACGCTCGTAGTCGATCGTGCCGTCCGCGGCGATGTGCGCCGATGCGCGGCGCGCGGCCCAGCACTGGTAGTTGACGGCGACGGGATTCAGCGTCATGTGCGTGTCCGCGTGCTCGATGTGGCACTGCAGCACGGTCACGTCCCCGCCGAGCCCCATCGGGCCGATGCCCGTCTCGTTGAGCAGCCCGAAGAGCTCGTCTTCGAGCTCCGCCACGATCGGGTCGGGGTTGCGCGTGCCGATCGGGCGCATGATCGCTTCCTTCGCGAGATGCATCGCATAGTCGGCGGAGCCGCCGATGCCGACACCGACGATGCCGGGTGGGCACGGCTTGCCGCCCGCGCCGACGATCGACTCGAGCACGAACCGCTTGATGCCCTTCACGCCGTCGGCGGGGACGCACATCTTGAGGAAGCTCATGTTCTCCGAACCGGAGCCCTTCGGAACGCACTTGACGTCGAGCCCGTCCCAGTCCTCGACGAACTCCCAGTGCACGATCGGCAGGCGGTAGCCGATGTTCGGCCCGGTGTTCTCACGCGTGATCGTGTGCACCGCGTTCGAGCGCAGCGAGTGCTCGACGGTGGCATGCGCGGTGCCGGCCCGCAGCGCCTCGTAGATGCGCGCTGGATGCAGCGGGAAGTGCTCGCCGACCTTCGCGTGGTACACGGCGATGCCGGTGTCCTGGCAGACGAGATTCTTCTCGTCGTCGGCAATGGTGATGTTGCGGTGGATCGTCTCGAGCACGCGCTTGCCGGCGACTGACGTCTCCCTGTCGCGTGCAGCCGCGAGCGCGTCCCGCAGATCCTGCGGGATGTCCTTCAGCGCCCACACGTAGAGGTGCGCAGCCGCATCCTCGACGGCGTGCTGGAGATCAGTCGCGACCTGCAGCGGCATGGCCGGCCCTCCTTCCGAAGACGACGCACTCGAGCAGGCTGTTGCCCATCATGCGGTTGCGCCCGTGCGTGCCGCCTGCGATCTCGCCGCACGCGTAGACGCCCTCGAGTGTCGTCTCGGCGTTTGTGTCGATCACGAGACCGCCGTTCTGGTAGTGGAGCACGGGGTATGTGAGGAGCTTCTCGCGCAGTGGGTCGATGCCGCCGCCGCGGAAGCGGCGCAGCATGTACGGCAGCGAGATCTCCGCGTCGTTCTTCTTGATGCGTGTCGTGTCGAGGAACACCGCGGGGCGTCCATCGCGCGTCGTGACGCCGTTGCCCTTCGCGACCTCGTCGAAAATCGCCTGGCTCACCTCGTCGCGCGGGCCGAGCGAGTCGGTGAACTCCTCGCCCTCCGCGTTCAGCAGCACGGCGCCGTATGCGCGCGTCGTCTCCGGGATCGAGTAGCCCTGCATGTTCGGCGGCCACGCACCGCCGTTCGGGTGGTACTGCAGCGCATCGAGGTCTCGTGACTCGGCGCCGGCGCCGATCGCGATCTGCGTCACCTCGCCCGTCGCGTTCGGATGGTTCGTCGACAGCTCGCCCCGCCGCTCCGCTTCCGCGTAGCAGCGGCCGCCCGCAGCGAGGATCACGGTGCCGGCGTCGAGCACGTGCGAGCCGCACGTCGCGCGCCAGCCGTTCTCGGTCTCTGCCAGCTCGCGCAGCGGCGCGTTGACGAACGATTCGCCGCTCCCTGCCTCCCACGCCTCGCGCAGCTGCTTCGTGATCGCGTGGCCGGTGCGGTCGCCGACCTGAAGCAGGCGCTTCCGCGTCGCGCCACCACAGCGCGCGAGCCGGTAGCCGCCGTCCTCCCGCGTGAACTCGACGCCGAGCTCCTCGAGCCAGTGGATCGCCGACTGCGCGTCGCCCGTCAGCGCCGCAACGAGCGCGGGGTCCGCGGTCCCGTGCGACGAGCGCATCACGTCCTCGGCGTGGACCTCGGGCGAGTCGTCGTCGG
The DNA here is from genome assembly GCA_035943915.1 of Gaiellaceae bacterium. GTDB lineage: Bacteria > Actinomycetota > Thermoleophilia > Gaiellales > Gaiellaceae > PALSA-600. Next base: position 4,395 of record DASZBP010000341.1, read on the forward strand.
CGAACGCAGCCTGGATGCCTCCCTGCGCCTTCGAGGAGTTGTTCGCCTGGAGCGAGGCCTTGGTGGCGAGCGCGACCCGCGCTCCCGCGCGCTCAGCGGACACTGCGGCGGCGAGGCCGGAGGCCCCGCTGCCGATGACGAGCACGTCGAACACGGCGCTACTCTACCTGATAAAGCTGATAAGCGTTGTTAATAGATAGAGCGGAACAGAGCGGTAATCTCGTCCGCCGACGCCTCGCGCGGGTTCGCCTTGTTTCCGCCGCGCTGCGCCGCCGCGGCGCCGAGCGCCGGCAGGTCGTCCTTCGGGACGCCGAAGTCGCGCAGGCGCTCGAAGCCGCCGAGCCGGGCGAGCTCCCGGGCCTGCTCGACGGGGAAGCCCTCGGGCACGAACGCGCGGTTGTACTCGAGCGCGGGCGGTAGGCACAGGGCGTTCATCGCGCCGTGCGGCAGGCCGTAGGCGCCGCCGACCGCCTGTGCCATCGCGTGCCCGAGCCCGAGCCCGGCCAGGCCGAGCGCGTGCCCGGCGTGCATCGCGCCGCGCAGGAGCTCTTCCCGCCCTTCTCCCGTCGCGAGAACGCGGGGCAGCGCTTCGACGATCAGCGGCGTCCCGAGCCACGCCTGCTCGTCGCCCTCGGGCGAACGTCCTTTCACGTACAGGGCCTCCGCGCAGTGCGCGAATGCGTTGAGCGCCGTGCCCGCCGTGACGTCGCGCGGCAGGTCGAGCGTGAGCTCGACGTCGTAGACGATCCCCGCCGGACTCGCGCCTGCGCCGCCGCCCTGCATCCGCCGGTCCGGCGATCGGATCCCGTAGAAGGTCGTCCACTCTGCGCCGGAGTACGTCGTCGGGACGGACACGAGCGGAAGCCCGCTCTGGGCGGACGCGTACTTGCCGGTGTCGATCGCCGAGCCGCCGCCGACCGCGAGGATCCCGTCCGCGTCGCCCGTCACCTCGACGCGATGCGAAGGCACCTCCGTCCAGCGCGCGACGTGCGGCAGATCGAGTGACGTCCACCGCTCGTTGGCAATCAGGAAGGGGCGCTCGATGCCTGTCTCCCCGAGCACGTCGGGCAGCTCGCTCAGGCCCCAGCGAACGATCACACGAGCTGTCCCCGCGCGAAGTCGACGAACTCGCGCGAAGCGCGCACCTCGCTGCGGCCGGCGGCGCGCACGAGCCAGATCTCGCGCTCGGCCTCGAGCCCGACGAGGCGCGACTCGCTCAAGCGGCCAGACGCGAGGTCGTCCTCGATCGACGTGCGCGAGATGAACGCGACGCCGTAGCCGGCGCGCACGGCGCTGACGACCGACTCCTGCAGGCCGAGCTCGAGCCGTGCGTCCAGCTCCTTGATGCGGACGCCGAGTGCGCGCAACTCGTCCTCGACCACCTCGCGGACACCGGCCCCCTCCTGCATGAGGATCAGCTGCTCGCCGCGCAGGTCGTCGAGGCTGATGCGGCGGCCGGCGAAGCGATGGCCGGGCGGGCACGCGAGCACGAGCTCGTCGCGGAAGAACGGCTCGTACTCCACGCCGCGATGGCTCGGAGCCGCGCCGACGACGCCGAGTGCAAGTGTGCGCTCGGCGACGCGCTCGACGATCGTCTGCGTGTCGCTGACCGTCAGCGCGATGTTCAGATCCGGGTGGTGCTTCGCGAACTCGCAGAGCAGGCGCGGCAGCACGACGCCGCCCGGCCCGGTCGACGCACCGATCTCGAACGTGCCCGAGAGGACGCCTTCGGCGTCGCTCGTGACCTCGCTGGTGATCTCCTCCTCCAGCGCGAGCAGCCGCTGCGCGCCGCGGTAGAGGCGCATGCCGGCCTCGGTCGGCTCGACGCGGCGGCCGGAGCGGTCGAGCAGCTGCGTCCCGAGCCGCTTCTCGAGCGCCTGCACCTGCAGGCTCACGGCGGGCTGCGTCACGCCGAGCCGCTCGGCGGCCTGGCTGAAGCTGCGGCGCTCGACAACCGCGACGAACGCCTGAAGCTGCTTCGTGTCCATAAGGAGATCTTATCGCCGCTCGCCGACCGGACGCCGCCGCCTACCGAGCCGCAGAGAACCGGCGGCGGCGGCCGCTGTATCCCAGGGGCCATGAAACTGAACCCGTACGACACGCAGGTCGCGACGGCCTTCAAGGCAAGTCGGGAGGTCCCGCGCGCGGGGCTTGAGGAGTGGCGCGCGGCAATCGAGCGCCATCTCCGCCCGCTGCCGGGGATGACGCTGGTCGACATCGGCGCGGGAACGGGCGCGTACGCAGCCGCCTTCGCCGACTGGTTCGGCATCGACGTCATCGCCGTCGAGCCGTCAGCCGCGATGCGCAGCCACATCCCGAGCGCGATCCCGGCGCACGACGGCGACGCGTGCGCGCTGCCGCTGCCGGACGACTCCGCGGATGCAGCATGGCTGTCGCTCGTCCTCCACCACGTCCTCGACCTCGAACGGGCAGCGCAGGAGATTCGGCGGGTCCTTCGGCCGGGAGCACCCGTGCTGATCAGGCAGGGCTTCCCGGGGCGGCTCGAGGGGGTCGAGCTCGTCCGCTGGTTCCCGGAGACCGCGCGGGTCGCCAATTCCTACGCGACGATCGACGAGATGTGCGGTGCGTTCGCGACCGCCGGGTTCCGCCGGGAGGCGCTCGAGCCGGTGCGTGAGACGAGGCCGGGGACCGCCACCGACCTGCTCGGAGAGCTCGACGCGCTGCGCGAGGCCGACACGACGCTGCGCGCCCTCACCGAGGAGGAGTTCGAACGCGGCAAGGCGCGGATCAAGGAGACCGGAGCCGGCGAGCCCCGCGACAACTGGCTCG
>DASZBP010000342.1:0-4905 GCA_035943915.1 Gaiellaceae bacterium
GGCAGGGGACGCCGACGCCGCGTTGGAGCTCTTCCAACGCGTGAAGCCCGCAGCGGCCTTGCTCGACGTCATGCTGCCCGGCAAGAGCGGCATCGATCTCCTGCGCGAGGTGCGCGCCGACGACGCGATCGCCGACACGCCGGTGATCGTCGTCTCAGCCTGGACGCGGGAGGCGGATCGCACGGCCGCGACGGACGCAGGTGCCGACGCATTCCTCGGGAAGCCGTTCGACGTCGAGCTGCTCCTGAACGTCGTGGACGAGCTCGTCGCGAGGCAACGGTGAGCCATCGTTCGCTGACGGCGCAGGTGACCTTCGCTGCGGTTGTCGTCGCCGCGGTGGTGGCCACCGCCTTCGTCGTCGCGATCCTCTCGATCGGCTCGCTCCGCCGGACGAACGCCCGCGAGTCACAGGCTAAGGACGTCGTCACCGCTGCGCTCCAGGCCCAGACGCTCGTCGTCGACCAGGAGACCGGCGTGCGCGGCTTCGTCCTCACCGGCAAGGAGCAGTTCCTCGATCCGTGGCGCACGGGAAGCCGAGAATGGCCGGCCGCAATCGCGCGTCTCCAATCGCTCGTGCACGGCGACCCGCGCGAGGAGGCGGAGTTGCAACGCGTCGTCGAACTGCAGCACTCGTACGCGCGCGACTACGCCCAGCCGATCATCGCGCTCGCGCGCTTCTCCCCCACGGCGGCGCGCAGCCCGATCGCAGCGACCGAAGCTCGGCGTCGCGTCGACGGGATGCGCACCGAGCTCAACCGCATCCTCGCGCGAGAGAACGAGCGCTCGCGAGCGCGCGGCGCCTCGGCGAGCACGACGGCGTCGCACGCGGTGATCGCAGCGATCGTCGGCCTCGCGGCAAGCGCCGTCCTTGTGCTCCTCTTCGGAGCCTGGGTGAACCGTGCGGTCGCCCGGCCGATCAGGCGCGCGGCCGCAGGTGCGACGGCAGTCGCGCACGGCGACCTCTCGGCGCGGCTCGACGAGCACTCGCCCGGTGAGACGGCAACGCTTGCGCATGCGTTCAACGCAATGACGCGGGCGCTCGAGGCCAGCCGTGGCGAGCTCATCGCGCAGAACGAGCAGCTCCGCGAGAGCGAGAAGGCGAAGTCCGATCTGATCTCGATGATCTCGCACGAGCTCCGCACGCCGTTGTCGAGCGTGCTCGGGTTCACCGCGCTCCTGTTACAGCGCGACTTCGACGAGGCCGAGCGCCGCCGCTACCTCGAGATCGTTGATTCCGAGGCGCGCAGGCTCGCGGAGCTCGCGGAGGACTTCCTCGACGTGCGTTTGCTGGAGGAGGGACGGCTCGAGCTGGCGCCGAGCGAGACCGACCTGGCAGAGCTCGTGCGCAACCAGAGCCGGCTGTTCTTCGCGCATGTGCGCGACCACGTCGTCGAGATCGAGGTGCCGGACGGCCCGATGGTGATGCGCGTCGACGCCGACCGCATCACTCAGGTCGTCGCGAACCTCTTCTCGAACGCGATCAAGTACTCGCCGGCCGGCGGCCGCATCACCGTCGCGCTTCGCGCAGGCGACCGCGTCGCGCGGCTGAGCGTCACCGACGACGGGATCGGCATCCCGGCAGGCGACCAGCCCCGGATCTTCGAGAAGTTCTTCCGCGGCAACGCAGCTGCCGGGGGCATCGGCGGCACAGGGCTCGGCCTCGCACTGTCGCGAATGATCATCCAGGCGCACGGCGGCAAGATCGGGTTCGAAAGCCGCGAGGCCGTCGGCTCGACCTTCTGGGTCGAGCTTCCGTCAGCCCAGTGGGGTCGCGTCCAGACCCTCGCGCAGCGCGACGAGCGAGTCAAAGACGGCGGCAGCGCCCGCGTCGCGTAGCTCCTGCTCCGACCAGCCGCCGGTGATCACGCACACGGTCTCGAGCCCCGCGTTCGCGGCGGCCTCGATGTCCCAGCGGGAGTCGCCGACCATTACCGCGTCCCTCGTGCCGGCTTTGTCGAGCGCGGCGTTCACGATGTCGGGATGCGGCTTCGACCGCTCGACGTCGTCGGCGGTCGTGTACTGCACGAGGTCGCGCACGCCGATCTGGTCGAGGAAGTACGTGAGGTCGTCCTCGTTCGACGACGACGCGAGCACGACCGCGTGCCCGCGCGCAACGAGCTCCTCGACGAGCTCGCGTGATCCCTCGAGCGGCACACATTCGTCGCGGAGCTTCTGAAACTCCTCACCCGACGCGTCGCGCAGGTCGTCGCCGAGCCGACGCTCGACGTCCTCACCGGCAACGGCGGTGACGAACTGATCCCCGCCCATGCCGATGTGGCGGTGTACCCGCCACATCGGCACGACGATGTCGTAACGGCGAAACGCGCGATACCACGCGAGCGCGTGCTGGTAGTTCGCATCGACGAGCGTGCCGTCGAGATCGAGGAGCGCCGCCTTAGCCAGCGGACGTCTTCTCGCGCTGCTCGGCGTGCTTCCCCTCGCAGAACTCCTCGACCATCTTCTTGTTGAACGCAGGCAAGTCGTCCGGCTTGCGGCTCGTGACGAGACCGCCGTCGACGACGACCTCCTCGTCGACCCAGTTGCCGCCTGCGTTGCGGATGTCGGTCTGCAACGTCGGCCACGACGTGAGCTTGCGGCCGCGCACGACGTCGGCCTCGACGAGCACCCACGGCGCATGACAGATCGCCGCGACCGGCTTGCCCTGCTCGAAGAAGTCGCGGACGAACTGCACGACGTTCTCGTCTCCGCGCAGCTGGTCGGGGTTGCCGACGCCGCCCGGGATCATCAGCGCGTCGTAGTCCGAAGCGTCGACTTCCTCGGCCGTCTTGTCGACCTTCTCCGTGTCTGCGGGATCGAAGTGGTCGAACGTCTTGATCTCACCGGGCTTCAGCGAGATCAGCGTGACCTCCGCGCCCGCGTCGACGAGCGCCTTGCGCGGCTCGACGAGCTCGACGCGCTCGACCATGTCCGCCGCGATGATCGCGACCTTCTTGCCTGTGAGCTTCTGCTCTCCCACTCGGTACCTCCTCGTTGGCTCCGAGTGACCGGTTCCCGCAACCCCGCTGCGCAAACTGCGACAGCGGTCGCGGCGGCAGGCGCGCCCGGGAGGATTCGAACCTCCGACCCACGGCTTAGAAGGCCGTCGCTCTGTCCGCTGAGCTACGGGCGCGGACGCCGGTGAACCGTACTAGGAAGGCGGGCTAGCGCCGGACGCCGAAGTCGGTGGTGATGATCGTCACGGCAAGGTTCTGGTACGTGCCGGGCGCCGTGTCGAAGTGCACCGACGAGACGCCGATCTGCCGCCAACGCGGATTGAGGATGTTCGCGCGGTGCTCGGGCGAGTTCATCCACATCTGCATCGCCTGCGCCGGGTCGACGTCCGGCGACGACCAGAGCAGGTTCTCGCCCACCGACCAGTAGCCGAAGGACGACGAGGGGTAGAAGCGCTCGATCCGCTTCCAGAACGCGGTGCCGTCCGCCGAGTTGTGCTCGAAATAGCCCTTGAGCCCCATCTCCACGGTGTGCTGGGAAGCCGATCTGCTGAGCGATGCGTCGAGCGTCAGCGGCGTCAGATCGTGGAGCTTCCGAATGGCGTTCAGCTGCTGCAGGACGCCGTGGTCGAGGGTCGCCAGCTCGCTGGTAGAGGTCTGCGCCTGTGCCGGCTGGGCCGTGCCGGGAATCGCGAGACAGATCGCCGTGACGGCGCTCAGGATCGACAGGGCGAATGCAAGCTTGGAAATGCGTGCGGTCACACCGCCAGAATCGGCGGGAACCAGGATGCGGCCATCGGCCGCATGGCGCATTCTTCGGGTCCGCGAGACCTATTCGGGCGGAGCGGCTGTGGCCGGTGTCACAAGCCCGCGGCGGGCCGAGAGCTGGTCGCGGACAATCACCTGAATCGCGCCTGCGACAGGGATCGCGGCCAGCGCGCCGAGGATCCCGGCGAGCTCGGCTCCGACTAGGACCGAGACCAGCACGGCGAGCGGCGACAGCTGGACGGTGCGCCCGTAGATCACCGGCTGCAGGAAATGGTTCTCGATCTGCTGGTAGACGACGAAGAAGATCACGACCACGATCCCCGCCGGGATCGAGTGCAGGAAGGCGACGAGGGTGACGATGATCCCGGCGATCGTCGCGCCGGCGAGCGGGATCAGGTCGAGGAAGGCCACGAGCAGGCCGAGCGCGACCGCGTAGGGCACGCCCATGACCAGCAGGACGATCGTGATCGTCGCCCCGGCGATCAGGCTGATCAGGATGTTGCCGGTGACGTAGCCGCCGATCGTGCGGTAGATGTCGTCGCCGACGCGGCGCCAGCGGTCACGGGACTCGTCGGGGAACAACGAGTAGATCCGGTCCATCCACGAGCCGCCCTCGAGGAGCATGAAGAACGTGAGGAAGACGATCGTCACGGTCGCGGCCACGATCGAGATGATGCTCTTGGTCACCGAGAGTGCCGCGCCCGACAGCCCGAGCACCTTCTTCGCGCCGCCGTTGTCCACCTGCTCGCGCACCTTCTCGACGACGTGGTACTTGCGCTCGAGGAAGCCGAGGCGGCCGCGGCCGTGCGTCAGGTCGTGCACGTAGTTCGGCAGCGCCTGTACGAACCCGTTCACCTCGTCGATCAGCTTCGGCACGAACGTCGCGCCGACCGCGACCACGACGGTCAGCACGATCAGGTAGGCGACGGTGATCGACAGGCCGCGGTTGAGGCCTGTGCGCCGTTGGATGAAGCGCACGAGCGGATCGAGGGCGAGCGCGAGGAACATCGCGATCACCACCCAGGCGAGCACGTGACGCGCGATCCAGACCACCTCGAGCGTCACGGCGACGAGGATGAAGATGCCGAGGACGCGCAGGATCGTGCGCGGCCGCAGGTCGACGACACGTTCCGGTGTCACCGGTACAGGATCGCGAGCAGGCCGGACGGTGTTAGGTTGCGGGCGT
>DASZBP010000343.1:0-7672 GCA_035943915.1 Gaiellaceae bacterium
CAGCTCTTCGACGAGAACGTCGGCACCATCGACGGGCCGCGCCTCGCGCTCGAGCGCCGCCAGCGCATGATCGAGCACCGCCTTGCCGATGTCGTCGCCGTCGTCCCGGCGCAGCAGCTCGGCGACGATCCAGCCGCCGTCGCGCGCCCCGCGGCCGTGCAGCGCCGCGCGCAGCTCAGGCGTGTAGTCGCCGCCGAGGCCTGTCACCGTCGCCTCCTCCGCCGCGGCCCAGATCGCCTCCGAGTCGACGAGGACGCCGTCGAGGTCGAAGACGACCGCCGCGGGTTCCACGCTCACCATGCCGGGAAGCTATAGCGGAGCGGGCTCGGTAGCTTCGGAGACTCAGAACAAGGCGTACCTGCTCAACTCTGTTCCTCGTTGGATAGGCGGTGAAAGCATCGAATCTGGACAGTCGGCGGTCCAGCCTCGAGGTGCTTCAGGCCCTGGGTCGAGCGCTTGCGGCGTGTGACCCAACGGTCTCGGAGCTCTCCAGCTGCATCGCTGCCCATCTGAACGGCGCCGGCTTCGGCTACGAGCGCGTCGCCCTGTTCAAGGACGGCGCAGGCACATTCAACCCCGTGCCGGCCGCCCAGCGCGGCTTCGACGATCTCGAGGTGCTGCACGGGCAGCTGCCGCCGCTCGAGGAGTGGCCGCTCTTTCAGCGCGCGCTGCGGACGCAGACCGCAGTCTGGGCCGCGGATGCGCAGCTGGACGGGGACATCCCGCTGGAGGTCGCCGGCGCGCTCCGGCTCCAGTCGATCATCGGAATGCCGTTCATCTCGAACGGCCAGTGCCTCGGCTTTGCGCTTGTCGACCACGGCGGCCGCTGCTTCTCGCTCGGCGACGGTGAGCTCGAGCTGCTCACGACCGCAGCGCAGTTCATCGCAGCGGCGCTGGTCGGCGCGATGGCCACCGAGCAGGCGCGTCGCGGCAGCGACCTGAAGTCGCGGTTCGTGGCACTCGCCTCGCACGAGCTGCGCGCGCCCGTCGCCGGCATCCACGGTGTGACGACCACGCTGCGTGACCGCGCGGACGAGCTCCTGCCGGAGCAGCTCGAGCTGCTGCAGCGGACCTTGTACGAGCAGTCCGACCGCATGCGGCGCCTCGTCGACCAGTTGCTCGACCTGTCCCGCCTCGAGGCGGAGTCGGTCGAGATCCGTGCCGAGCGCTTCGACGTGCGCGGTCGCGTCGAGGCGCTGCTCCGCGATCTCGTGCCGGACAAGCTCCCGTTCGTCGATGTCGCCGTCGAGAGCGGGCTCGAGACCGTCGCGGACCCGGACGCATTCGACCGCATCGTGGCGAACCTCGTCATGAACGCGTTCCGCTACGGCGCACCGCCGGTGCGCGTCGCCGCGCAGCAGCTCGACACCCACTTCCGCCTCTGGGTCGAGGACAACGGCGACGGCGTCGCGCCGGAGTTCGCGCCGCGCCTCTTCGAGCGCTTCGCCCGCGGCCGCCCCGACGCGAACGACGGCGGCTCCGGCCTCGGCCTCGCGATCGCGCAGTCGTACGCACAGGCGCAGGGAGGCCGGCTCCTTTACGAAGGCGGCTTCCCCAAGGGCGCCCGCTTCCAGCTCGTCCTCCCGGTACGCGAAGGCTGAGCCGAGGTGGTCGGTGGGGCCCCTAACCCCCCAGTGGTCGCTTGCCGGGACCCCACCGGCCAACGACTAAGACGCCCCTGGGCTCGTTCGGTTAGCTGCTAAGTCGGCGGTACAGGCGGTCGACCAGGTCGGGCATCGCCTCGAGGCGGTCGGTGATCACCCGCAGCCGGTATTCGCGGAAATGCTCCGCATCCACGTCTAGAGCGCCCGCCAGCAGCTCGATCACGTCGTTGGAGGGCACCGGCCGGTTCCCATGCACCAGGTGGTTCAGGTAGCCCGCGGAGAGCCCGGTCTTGCCCGCCAGGGCGCGATAGGTGACACCCGATTCGTTCATCAGGCGCTCAACGGCTGAGCCGAACGTCTCGGATGCGTATCTCCTGCGTTTCGCCACGTCAGGCGTTCTTGCCCAGACTGTCAACGCTCACACGTCGCTCCTCGCCGGTGCGACGATCTCGAACGTCGACAGCCCCGTCCTCCAGGCTCTTCTTGCCGGCCGTGATGCGCACCGGGATGCCGATCAGGTCGGCATCGGCGAACTTCTCGCCCGGGCGCAGGTCGCGGTCGTCGAGCAGGACGTCGTACCCGGCGGCCGACAGGCGCTCGGCGGCCTGCTCCGCGATCTCCTCGGCCCCGCGCAGGGCAAGGAGATGGACGTTGTACGGCGCGATCGCGTCCGGCCAGATGATCCCGTTCTCGTCGTTGCTCTGCTCCACGACGGCCGCCAGGACACGGCCCGGCCCGATCCCGTAGCTGCCGCCGAGCAGCGGCTTCTCCGTGCCGTCCTCGTCGAGGAAGCTCGCCCCGAGGCCCGCGCTGTACCTGTCGGCGAAGTAGAAGATGTGGCCGACCTCGATCGTGGTGAGGAAGGTCAGCGCGCCGCCGCACTCGGGGCAGCGGTCGCCCTCGATCGGCTCGCGCAGATCGGCGAAGCGCGGCTCGTAGTCCCGCCCGGCCTGAACACCGCGCAGGTGGAAGCCGTCCTTGTTGGCTCCGGCGACGAACTGGCCCTCCTGCAGCGTGAGGTCGGCGACGACTTCGCCGTTGAAGCCGACCGGGCCGAGCGAGCCGCCCGACGCGCCGAACGCCTCGCGGATCTCGTCGTCGGTCGCCGGACGCGAGCCGATGCGGAGCGCGGACAGCAGCTTCGACTCGGAGAGCCGGTCGTCACCCCGGATGAGCGCGAGGACGACGCGTCCGTCCTCGGTCGTCACGGGCATCGCCTTCGTCGTCGCAGCGACGTCGACGCCGAGGAACTCGCCGAGCGCTTCGCACGTCGTCACGTTCGGAGTCTCGACCTCCTCGGGCGCGTTCAGCGCAGGCGGGAACTTCGGCGCGCGCGGGACGCCGCTCGCGACCTCCGAGTCGGCGGAGTAGTCGCCGTTCTCGCAGCGCACGAGGATGTTCTCGCCGGAGCCGGAGGGCGCAAGGAAGTCGTACGTCAGCTCGCCGCCCATGATCCCGCTCTCCGCTTTCACCTCGTGCGCCTCGACGCCACACCGCTCGAAGATGCGGTGGTATGCGACGCGGTTCTTCTCGAACGACTCGTACGCGCTCTTCTCGTCGCGGTCGAACGAGTACGAGTCCTTCATGATGAACTCGCGGACCCGCAGCAGCCCGCCGCGCGGGCGAGGCTCGTCACGGTCCTTCGTCTGGAAGTGGTACCAGAGCTGCGGAAGCTCCTTGTAGGACTGAATCTCGCGCGCGTGGAACGTGAACGTCTCCTCGTGCGTGAGGGGCAGGATGAACTTGCGGCCTGCGCGGTCGGTCACGTGGAACAGCTCGCCGATCTTCTCGCGGCCGGTCGCCTCCCACAGCTCGACGGGCGTCAGGACCGGCGCGAGCATCTCTTGCGAGCCGATCGCGTCCATCTCCTCGCGGATGATCTGCTCGATCTTGCGGTGGACGCGCCAGCCGAGCGGCAGGAACGTCCAGAGGCCGGCACCGACCTGGCGGATATAGCCCGCGCGGACGAGGAGCTTGTGCGAGATCGCCTCGGCATCTGCCGGCGCGTCGCGCAGGGTTGGCAAGAACAGCTGTGAGGCCCGGGCAATCATCGTTGTCCGGTCAGACTATTCGAGCGGGATGGCCGAGGCTTCAGCCATCGCCAGCGCAGCGGGCTTGGCCATTTTCAACCGCTTCGGGCGGAACATGCCCTCGCCGATCCACTTGTCGATCTCGTGGAACAACTCGTCGACCAGGGTCTCGGACGAGACCTTCTTCAGGACGTGGCCGTGGGCGTAGATGAAGCCGACGTCGCGGCCGCCGGCGATGCCGAAGTCGGCGTCGCCGCTCTCCCCCGGCCCGTTCACTGCACAGCCGAGCACGGCGACCTCGAAGGCCTGCGGGTATGCGCGCAGACGCTCCTCGACCTCGTTGGCGAGGTTGTGCACGCCTACGTTGTCGCGGCCGCACGACGGGCAGGCGATCATGACCGGGCCGCGCTCGCGCAAGCCAAGCGCCTTCAGGATCTCGTACGCGGTCTTCGGCTCCTCGACGGGGTCGGCGGAGAGCGAGACGCGGATCGTGTCGCCGATGCCTTCGGCGAGCAGCGTGCCGATGCCGACCGCGCTCTTGATCGAGCCGGCGAAGACCGTGCCCGCCTCGGTGACGCCGAGATGGAGCGGATACGGGACGCGCTCGGCGAGCATGCGGTACGCGCGGATCATCGTCGGCACGTGGCTCGACTTGACCGAGATCTTGAAGTCGTAGTAGTCGAGCGATTCGAGCAGGCGCACCTCTTCGAGCGCGGCTTCCATCAACGCCTCGGCCTGGTCCTTCTGCGCCAGCTCCTCGAGATGCTTCGGCAGCGAGCCTGAGTTCGCGCCGATGCGCATCGGGATGCCCTTCGCCTTCGCGGCGCGCGTCACTTCCGCAACCTTGTCGGCGCCGCCGATGTTGCCGGGGTTGATGCGCACGGCGGCCACGCCCTGCTCGATCGCCTTCAGCGCGAGGCTGGCGTTGAAGTGGATGTCGGCGATGATCGGCACCGGCGAGAAGCGGACGATCTTCCCGAGCGCCTCCGCATCCTCGGTCTTCGGCACGGCGACGCGGACGATCTCGCAGCCGGCGCTCGCCAGCTCGGCGATCTGTGCGGTGGTCGCAGGCACGTCGTGCGTCTTCGTCGTCGTCATCGACTGCACGACGACGGGCGCGCCGCCCCCGATCTGGACGCCGCCGACGTTCACGGAGCGCTTGCTGGCCATAGTCCTAGGTTAGCCGCCGAAGCCCAGGTCGTTCCTGAGCCCCAGGTACATCAGGATCGCGAAGATGCTGAGGCCGAAAAGCGAGTAGCGGACGTACACGCCCTGCGCGAACGTGCGGCCGCGGAGCTTCTCGACAAGGGCGATCGTGATGTGCCCGCCGTCGAGCGGCAGCACCGGGATCAGGTTCAGCACGCCGAGCGCGAGGCTGATCTCGGCCAGAACCGACAGGAACGAGCGGAGGCCGTCGCGCCAGGCCGCCGCCGACACGCGGACGATGCCGACGGAGCTCGACACGTGGTTCGTGTCGCGGCCGGTGAAGATGTGCGCCATCCCGACGACGGTGTCGCGCACCGAGAACCACGTGATCTTCGTCGCGTCCACCACGGCCTGCGGTGGCGACTCGCCGGGGCCGGTGCGCGCCTCGATCACGATGCCGATGCGATAGGCGCCGTCGACAAGGCGTGCGCGCAGCGGACCGAGCGTCACGCGGTGCCCGTGGCGGATCACGACGAGCGTGAACGGCTTGCCCGCGGTGGCGCGGATCTGCTTCGCCATGTCGGCCGGCTTGACCGGGCGGCCCGCGACGACGACCACGTGGTCGTGGGCGCGGAGGCCCGCAGCGCGCGCGGGCGTGTTCGGCTGCGTCTGCGCGACGACGTTGGTCGTCTGGTCGCTCGCCACCATGAACACTGCCGCGAAGATGACGATCGCGAAGACGATGTTGACTGCCGGGCCGGCGCCGATCGCAACGAGCCGACGCCACGTCTGCTGACGCCAGTACGCGTCCGGTGCGAGCGACATCTCGAGCTCTTGCCAGGCACGGGTGTCGCCGAGCGCGGGGCGCAGCTCTTCGAGTGCGACACGCGCGCCTTGCTCGTCGTCACGCTCGAGCGCGGAGTCGACGTGCGCAATCTCCGCGGCGTGCGCCTGCGCGACATCGCGCCGCAGACTCGCGGCGAGCGCGCCCGGCTCGGGGCGGCTCATGCCGGGGATCTTCACGTAGCCGCCGAGCGGGAACGTGGCGATCGCGTACTCGACGCCGTTGTGGGTCTTCTTCACGAGCGGTGGGCCGAAGCCGAGATAGAACTTCCGCGGCGTCATGCCGACAGCGCGTGCGGCGACGAAGTGACCGGCCTCGTGGATCAGGATGAGGACCGCGAGCCCGATGATCGCGACCAGGAAGCTCATGCGACCGCCACCAGCTCGCGCGCCTTCGAGTCCGCTTCGCGCAGCTCGTCGAGGTCTCTTGCCGGGACGCCGTCGACACGGTCGAGCACGTCCTCGACAAGCGCGGCGATGTCGCGGAAGCCGATGCGGCCTTCGAGGAACGCTGCGACGGCAACCTCGTTCGCGGCATTGAACGCGCACGGGTAGGTGCCGCCCTTCTGGCCCGCCTCACGCGCGAGCGCGAGCATCCGGAACGTCTCGACGTCCGCTTCGAAGAACTCGAGCGGTGACGCACTTGCGAAGTCGAGCGACGGGACCGAAGTCGCGGCGCGCTCGGGATACGTCAGGGCGTACGAGATCGGGACGCGCATGTCGGGGTAGCCGAGATGCGCGATCGATGCGCCGTCGCGGAAACGGACGACGCCGTGCACGATCGACGTTGGGTGCACGATCACTTCGATGCGCTCGTACGCGAGGCCGAACAGGAAGTGCGCCTCGATCACCTCGAGGCCCTTGTTCGCGAGCGTCGCGGAGTCGATCGTGATCTTCGCGCCCATGTTCCACGTCGGATGCGCGAGCGCCTCGTCGGGTGTGACGTCGGCGAGCTCCTCGCGGGTGCGGCCGCGGAACGGGCCGCCGCTGGCGGTGACGACGATGGACTCGGGCTCACCGAGCTTCGCGCACTGCCAGAGCGCTGAATGCTCGCTGTCCACCGGGATCAGGTCGCCTCCTCCCCGCTTCTGCGCGGCGAGCGCGAGGTCGCCGGCGGCGACGAGGCTCTCCTTGTTCGCGAGTGCGAGGGTCACGCCGTGCTCGAGCGCCCACATCGTCGCGGGCAGTCCCGCGAAGCCGAGTGTCGCGTTGAGGACGATGTCGGGCCGCGCGCGCTCGAGCAGCCCGGTCGGGTCGCCGCCCACCTGCGTCAGCGGGGCCAGCCCGTCGATCGGTGTCGAGCCGCTCGTCGCGGCGACGAGCTCGAGCCCCGGGTTGGCGTCGATCACCTCGCGCGCCTGCCGCCCGATCGAGCCGGTAGCGCCAAGCAGGGCGATCCGCGTCATGGCGCCAGGGTAGCCAGGGACCCAATAGGTGTCAGGCACCCTTGGTGCCTGACACGGTTCAGGTCCGTTACGCGTGGCCGAGGGCGGCGATCAGGAAGTACGCGGCGGGGCCGGCGAAGAGGAGCGCGTCGACGCGGTCGAGGACGCCGCCGTGGCCGCCGAGGAACGTGCCCGTGTCCTTCACGTCCATATCGCGCTTGAGCAGCGACTCGAACAGGTCACCGAGCGGGGCTGCGATCGCGATGACGACGCCGAGCTCGATCGCATGCGCGTTCGAGATGAAGTGCTGCTTGTAGAGCGCGATGAACGCGACGAAGATCGTCGCTGCGGCTCCGACGACGAATCCCTCCCACGTCTTCTTCGGCGACGTGCTCGGCGCCATCTTGTGGCGGCCGATCAGCCTCCCGCCGAAGTAGGCGAACGTGTCGCCCGCCCACACCGCGAGCAGCACCGTGATCAACGCGAGCCGTCCGTGCTCCGGGATGCCGCGCACGATCAGCAGGAATCCGAGACCCGCTCCCACCCACACCGCGCCGAGCAGCGTGCCGCTGATCGCCACCGTCGCTGCCTGCCGCGTGTCCGCCATCCCCTTCAGCAGGAACGCGAGCGGGAGTGTGACGAGCAGGCCGCCCAGCATCCAGTC
>DASZBP010000344.1:0-8383 GCA_035943915.1 Gaiellaceae bacterium
CGGTCCCGATCTCGATCTGCGCACCGTCGCGCGCCTGATCGAGCATCGCGATGACGGTCCCGTGCTCGCCGCGTCGTACGACGGAACGCGCGACCATCCTGTGCTGCTCGCGCGCAGCGTGTGGTCATCGGTGCCGGACGAAGGTGGCCGCGCACTCGACGCAACGCTCGTCGACTGCAGCGACCTGAATCCGCCGGGCGACGTCGACACGCCGTAGCGGGGTCAGGCAGGGGTCAGACCCGCTAGAAAAGCGAAACGATCGCTCCACAGGGCCAAATGCCCTGCAAGGACGAACAATGGGTCAGGCACGTGTCTGACCCCGCGGGTCTACGGCCAGCGGGGCTCGCGCGACGTGCGCTCGAGTGCGGCCCAGTCCTCGCGCGCAGGCGTGAAGACGTCGAGCACTTCGGCGCCGTGCGGACCGGCGGTCACTTCGTGCGGAATTTCGGAGCCGATGACCCACGTGCCGCCGGGACCGAGCTCCTGCACCTCGTCGCCGATGCGGAAGCGCACCGAGCCGCGCAGCACCATGCCGAGCTGCTCGTGCACGTGGTGGTGCTCCGGCACCGTCACGCCGGGGTCGAGCTCGACGACGGCGAACGACGTGTTCTCGCCGAGCACCTCGCGCGCATGCACGCCGTCCCAGATGCGAAACGGCTCGACCTTGCCGAGCTCGCCGTGACCGCTCATTGCAACGGCGTCCGCAGCGCGGCGAGCTTCGCCTTCAGCTCTGCCGGCATCGGCTCGGACACGGCAACGCGCACGTAATGGCGCAGGTGCTCCTCGAAGCGGTACCGCTTCGCGCACCATGAGCAGCCCTCGAGATGACGCTCAGCCTCCAGCACCTCGGCCTCCGACAGCAGACCGTCGAGGTACGGCTGCATCATCTCTTCGCATTTGTCGCAGGGATCGTCGATCACGGGGCCGCCGCCTTGTCGGCGAGGTTCTTCTTCAAGATACGCCTCCCACGATGGAGGCGCGACATGACGGTGCCGATCGGGATGTCGAGGATCTGCGCCGCGTCGGCATATGCGAACTCGCCGATGTCCACGAGGACGATCACGTCGCGGAAGTCGTGCGGGACGTCGGCGAGCGCTTCGACGACGGTGTCCTGCGACAGCCGCTCGAGCACGCGGTCCTCGTCGGGGTTCTGATCGGGCGTCGTCGACTCGAGCTTGTTGTAGAGGAAGTAGTCGCCGAGCTCGCCGTCGAGCGTGGTCGTCTGCGGCGTGCGCTGCTGCCGCCGGCCCCGGTCGATGTTGAGGTTCGTGAGGATGCGCAGAAGCCACGCGCGCAGGTTCGTCCCGGGTGTGTACTGCTGCCACGAGCGGAACGCCCGTTCGTACGTCAGCTGGACGAGATCCTCCGCTTCCTCACGGGAACCGACCATCCGCCGCGCCACCCGGTACACCTGGTCGCTCAGCTCGAGCGCCTCCTCTTCGAAACGAACGCGATCTCGCGCCACCTGCGCGAGTCTCCTTGAGTCGGCAGTCTCCGGCGTGCTCTCCCTCATCCGGCGGCCACCCTAGCAGTGGTCTTGAAAACGACCCCGGGCCGCACCTGATTCCCGATTTGGGCCGTTGACCCTGTATGGAACCGACATTCACAGAAGGCCAGACGGTCGTCAGCTCCGACGACCACACCATCGGCAAGGTGGTCGGCCACCGGAACGATTGCGTCCTGGTGGAGACCGGTCACGTGTTCAAGACCACGCACGCGATCCCGTCGTCGTTCCTCCACGAGCACGACGGACAGCTTCGGGCGACGGTCGCCAAGGAGATCGTCCACGAATCGCCACAGGTCGACTCGGACAACTTCGACTGCGATGCCGTGCTGCTCCATTACGGACTCGGCGGGCCGTACGAGGTCGATCCGGATCCCACGCTCGACAATGCGGAGACGGAAGGCGCCCGCCACGGTGTCGATCCGTCGCCGGAGCAGCGCGTCGGCACGCTCGGCGAGACGGACAGCCAGCTGCCGCCCGACGGTCCCGACAACGCACGGCTCGAGGTCTTCACGGACTCGGAGACCGCGCCGCTGTCGCCGTACGGCCGCTAGCTAGTAGCTGAGCTCGCGAAAGCCGCCACGCGCCATCGTCTCGATGAGCGCGTCGCGGCTGACCACCTCGTCGTCCCACGAAAGCTGGACGACGCCCATGAGGTTCGCGTTGGCGGACTCGAGACCCTCGGTGCTCTCGAGCGTCTTCGCGAGCCGCATAACGCACTTCTCGCAGCGGATGCCGCTGACCTGGATCGTGTCGCTGAGAATCGCCATGCGCTCAGGTTAGACGAGCGTGCGTGCCACGAGCCCGGCCGCCGCGTCCTGCGCGCTCGCCGCCTCGACCTGGAGCTCGGCCTCGCAGCGCTCGGGATCGATCCGCGCGAGCAACGTGGCATCGCCATGCGGGCGGACGCGCTCGAGCAGCTCCGCTCCCAACTCGGACGCGGGAGCGAACCGCGTACCGTCAGCGTGCAGCAGCTTCGCGCGCGGCCCGAAGCGCGCGGCCGACCACCGGTTCTGGACGTAGTCGGCGCGGCCGCGGTCGGCGAGCAACGCGCTGTTGCCCGGAAGGTCGCCCGCGAGTGCGGCAGCGCACAACGCCTGGAGCAGTGCCGCGAACGCCGCGGAAAGAGCAACGTCCGTCGGCTGGTCGGGGACGCGGATCTCGAGCGTGCCGAGCTTCGGGTGCGGTCGTGCATCCCACCAGATGCGCGTGTAGTCCTCGAGCACCTCGAGCCGCGCGAGGCGCTCGACCCACGACGACCATTCGGCGTACGACGCGAACGCCGGCGGCGCACCTGCGCGCGGCAGCTCGGCGAGCACCGGTGCGCGATTCGACGCCATGCCGTTCAGCTCGCCGGCGAACCACGGCGAGTTCGCGGACAGCGCGAGCACGACGGGCAGCCACGGCAGGATCGCCTCCAGGCACTCCCAGCTCTCCTCGGCGCTCGGCATGCCGACGTGCACGTGCAGCCCCTGGACGCCCTGCCGGCGCACCGAGATCCCGCCGTAGCCGACAAAGGTGACGTAGCGCTGCTCCTTGACGATCGGCTGCGCCTCAGGGAGCGCGAACGGATGCGTCGCCCCTGCGGCGATCGCGAGCCCCACCCCTGCTGCCGCCTCCGCCGCGGCCCGGCGCAGCTCGCGCAGCGCCGACTCCGCCTCGGCGGCGGTCGCGAGCACGTTCGTGTTCGTCTCGAACACCGACGCGAAGAGCTCGGTCTTGATCTGGCCCGGAAGCTCGCGCCCCTCGACGCCGGCGATGATCTTGTCGACCGCGGCGACCTGCTCGTACGTCGCGGCGTCGACGATCATGAGCTCCTCCTCGACGCCGAGCGAGAGCGGCGCCGACTCGCCGAAGTGCGCCTCGATCAAGCGGTGGCTCTGACCCCGTGCACCGGGCGCCCGGCCGCAATCCATGCGTAGTACGAAGCCGCAGGCCCGAACTCGGATGCGTAGCCGACGACGCGCGGGTTGCGGCCGACGTCGCGCGCGCGGGCGGCGTGCTTCAGCAGGTTCGGGTCGTCCGCCTCCTGCCACACGAGGATCAGGTGGGCCGCCGTCATGAACTCCGCGACGTACGCGCATCCCGCAGCCGGGCACGGGAACGGGTTCGTGCGGACGCAGAACCAGCCGTCGAGATCGCCGGTCTCGTCGTCGAACCAAAGCTCCTCTTCTTCGACCTCGACGTGCTCGAGGACGAGCTCCCCGCGCTCCATAGACCGCGCAGGGTAGCCCGGGTCCCGCGTCGGGCGGTCAGCGAATTACGACTTCGCCGCTTGCCGTTGCGATACGCGCTTCCTGGATCCCTTCGGTCCCGGCCACGAACCGCAGCGGAAGCACATGGTCGCCGAGCCAGGAGGACATCTCGCTCCGGGATCCGCTGATCGTCAGCTCGGTGAACCCCAGCGGAGCGCAGGTGTGGCCGACGCGGTCGTACATGGCCTGCCATCTACCGAGACGATCGCCGTTGTTGGGATAGTCGATGAAGAACGGAAGGTGCGGTGGACCGCTCACCGCACGCCAGCCGCGCAGCGTGCCGTCGCCGTGCGCGACGGTGAAGTCGAAGACGTCGATCCCCAGCCGCTCCGATTCGACCTCTACGTCCTCGACCAGTACGGCCCAGGCGAAGAGACCGCCGCCCGCAGCCTCACGCGCGAGCGCCGTGCGCCCGCTCACACTCGATTCGGCGGCGTCGCGGTCTTCGATCGAGAGGATCTCGACGTACGCCGGAGGCTCGAGCGGGACATTGAACCCGCGCGTCCCGGCGAACGGCAGATACGGGCCCGCTTCGGAGCCGAGGCCGTGCTGTGTGCGCAACTGCGCGACCGCTTCGGCGGCGTCCGGCACAACGGAGACGAGGTGATCGATGCGCATCGTGGGGGAGCACCCGAAGGAAGAGGTGACCGGAGCCGGGGCAGGCGGGCCGGCCCCGGTCGCCTCTTACTTCGGCGCGTTCCCGAGTGTCACATGAACGGTCTGCTTCTGACCGTTCCGGAACAGCTGGAGGGAAAGCTCGTCGCCCGGCTTCTTCTGCGCGATCGCGTCGCGGAGCTGCTCGAACGTGGCGACCGGCTGCCCGTCGATGCCGACGATGATGTCGCCGCCGAGCGGGTAGCTGGTGCCCTGCACGACCACGTTGGTGTGACCTGCGCGCACGCCGGCCTTCGCGGCTCCGGACCCGGGGTCGACGCTCTCCACGAGCAGCCCGGTCTGCGTCGGCAGGTTGAAGAGCTTCGCGAGCTCCCTGGTCACGGGCAGCACGCTGATCCCGAGGAACGGATGCGCGACCTTGCCGGTCTTGATCAGCTGTGCGGCGACGGTGCGCACGGTGTTGATCGGGACGGCGAAGCCGATGCCGATGTTGCCCTGCTGCCCGGTGTTGCCGGTCGAGATCTGCGACGTCACGCCGATGACGCGCCCGGCGACGTCGATCAGCGGCCCGCCCGAGTTCCCGTGGTTGATCGCGGCGTCCGTCTGGATCGCGTTGTCGATCGGCAGGCTGTTCGGCGCGGAGATCTGGCGCTGCACCGCGGAGACGAGCCCCGACGTCAGCGTGCGCGTGTAGCCGAACGGGTTGCCGATCGCGTACACCTCGTCGCCGACGCGCACCGAGTCGGAGTCGCCAAGCGTGAGCGGCGTCAGCGCGCGCGCATGCGTGTCGATCTTCAGCACCGCGACGTCGGTGGACGGATCCTTGCCGACGACGGTCGCCGTGATCTGGTCTCCGCCGGAGAACGAGACCTGAACTTTCTGCGCACCGGAGATCACGTGGTAGTTCGTGATGATGTGGCCGGCCTTGTCGATGACGAAGCCGGAGCCGAGTGACTCCTCCGTTTGCTTCTGCGGCGGCGAGAACCCGAAGGGATCCGCCTGCGTCGTCGTCACCGTGGTCGCCGTGATCTGGACGACACCCGGCGCGTCGCGCTTGTACACCGCCTCCGGTGTGAGCCCCGACACGTGCGCAGGCTGCAGCGCGACGTTCGTCGTGGGCGCCGTCATCTGCTCGACCGTCGTCTCCTTGCCGAGCCGGCCGAATGCCGCCGCGCCGCCGAGTGCGACTGCTCCGCCCACGAGGGCGACGAAGAGCAACTCGGCGGCGCGGTTGATGGTGCGGCGGTCCACGCGGGCGTTATAACCAGGCATGCGTTCAGTGCGGGTTGTAGGCGATTAACCCTCGATTAAGGGCAATGAAAGAGCTCTTCCTCATCGATCCCACCGTCGTGTTCCTGAATCACGGGTCCTTCGGCGCCTGCCCGCGGCCGGTTTTCGAGGCGTACCAGCGCTACCAGCGGGAGCTGGAGCAGCAGCCCGTCGAGTTCCTGGCCCTCGAACGGCGCTACGGAGGGCTGATCGACGGCGCGCGCTCCGCGCTCGCCGCGTACGTCGGTGCGGACGCGGAGAACCTCACCTTCGCGCCGAACGCGAGCACGGCGCTGAACACCGTCATCCGCTCGCTGCGCCTCGACCCGGGCGACGAGGTGCTGATGGGCGACGCGGAGTACGGAGGCATGGAGATCCTCTGGGACTTCATCGCCGCGCGCAGCGGTGCACGACTCGTTCGCGTGCCGTTCGCAGAGCTCGAGCCAGGACCGCGCACGCGCGTCGTGTTCTGCTCGCATGTCGAATGGGTCAGCGGGCGTGTCAACGACCTGCGCCCCGTGATCGAGGCCGCGCGCGCATCGGGGGCGCTCTCGATCGTCGACGGCGCGCACGCCCCGGGCCAGATCCCGCTCGCGCTCGACGAGCTCGGCCCCGACGTGTACTCGGGCAACTGCCACAAGTGGCTGTGCGCGCCGAAGGGCTCGGCCTTTCTCTACGCGCGTCCCGAGGTGCAGCCGCACATCGACCCGCTCGTCGTGTCGTGGGACTACGCCGACGGCAACGCGTTCCACCAGCTGCACCGCTGGCAGGGAACGCGCGACCCTTCTGCGTTCCTCGCGGTCGCAGACGCGATTGCGTTCCAGGAAGAGCGCGACTGGCCACGCGTGCGCGAGCGCTGTCACGAGTTGCTCGCGAACGCGCGCATCCCGCTCGAGCCGCTCACCGACGACTTCGTGCAGATGCGCGGCTATGCGCTCCCCGAAAGCACCGATGGCGCCGCGTTGAAGCGACGCCTCTACGACGAGCATCGCATCGAGGTGCCGCTCGTCGAGACGCGCAACGGCTGGACGATGCGCGTGTCGGTGCAGGCCTACAACGACGCGGGCGACCTGGATGCGCTCGTCACCGCGCTCGGCGGCTGACGCAGCTCGACTCCCCGGCCGTCGCCTCTTGTGAAAACATGCCCGAGGTGGGTGTGAACGAATACGCGGCGGCGGCGCGTTTCCGCACCGCGCTGCGTCGTTTCATGCGCGAGAGCGAGATCGTCTCGCGCGAGCACGGCGTCACGCCGCGCCAGTACCTCCTGTTGCTCCAGATCGCCGCATCCGAGGGCGGCACCGCGACCGTCACCGACCTCGTCGACCGCCTCGTCCTGACGCAGAGCACGGTGACCGAGCTCGTGCAGCGCGCAGAGCAAGCCGGGCTCGTCGAGCGGCAGACGTCGCAGCACGATGCGCGGGTCGTGCATCTCAGCCTGTCGGCGCACGGCGAGGGCGTGCTGCGCGCGATTCACTCACGCTTGACAGGCGAGCGGCTGCGCCTCCAGCAGATGCTCGACGGCCAGGACTAGGGTCGCTTCACGCAGAAGCGAGCAGCCGCGTCTCGATCGGCTGCTCGGAGTCCGCACTGACGCGATACGCAGCTGCGCCTGGGCGGCACGTGACGGCTTCGACCAGCTCGGTGCCCGCGAAGTGGAGACCGACGCCGTCATCGGCTGCGAGCCCCGCAGGCATGCCGCCCTGCAGCAGCTCGCGGTAGCGCGGCCGTCGGCGCTCCTCGCCGTCGTAATGCGGGCACGCGCTGCCGGCGAGGAAGCCGAGGCACTCCATCGACTCGAGCTGTGGGCCGAACGAGTCGGTGATCCCGTGCTCGAACCAGCAGATCATCCCTGCGCTCCAGCCCGCGAGCACGACACCTTTCTCCCACGCCTCGCGCATCGCCGTGTCGATGCCGTGGACCTTCCAGATCGCGAGCATGTTCGCCGTGTTGCCGCCGCCGACGAAGATCGCGTCCTGCGCGAGGATCCGCTCGCGCGCGTCCGCCGGCGCCCAGGGGAACGTGCGCAGGACGGTGACATCGGCGCGGTCGACGTTCCGCTCGAAGAACCACGCGATGTCTTCGCCGCGCTCTGCCGACGCCGTCGGCACGAACATCAGCCGCGGGCGCTCTTTCCCGGTCAGCGCGAGCACGTAGTCGAAGAGCAGGTTGATCTGCTCCTCGGTCCCGCCGCCCCCGAGCCCGACAATGTGCCGCATCACGATGGAGTTTACGGGTGGCGGGACGCGGTACGCCGCACGACGTGGAGATCGGCTACTGGCTGTCATCGGAGGAGCACGGCCCGAAGGATCTCGTCGAGCACGCACAGCGCGCGGAGCAAGCGGGCTTCTCGTACGTCCTGATCTCCGACCACTACCACCCGTGGGTCAACGAGCAGGGCCACAGCCCGTTCGTCTGGTCGGTCATCGGCGCGATCGGCGCCACCACCAAGCTCGGGCTCGGGACCGCCGTCACGTGCCCGCTGATCCGCTACCACCCCGCCCTCGTGGCCCAGGCGGCAGCGACCTCGCAGATCCTGATGGACGGACGCTTCTTCCTCGGTGTCGGCACGGGCGAGAACCTGAACGAGCACATCTACGGCGATCGCTGGCCGCGCGCCGACGAGCGGCTCGAGATGCTCGCGGAGGCGATCGACGTGATCCGCGCACTGTTCTCCGGCGAGTACGAGACGTTCCGCGGCAAGCACTACACCGTCGAGCAGGCGCGCATCTACGACATGCCG
>DASZBP010000345.1:0-5087 GCA_035943915.1 Gaiellaceae bacterium
GTCGCGACGCTCAACCTCTTCAACTTCATGTACGGCGCGCTCGTGATGCTGTACCTCACGCGCTCACTGCACATGCGACCGGCGACGATCGGCTTCATCCTCGGCATCGCCGCGGTCGGCACACTCGGCGCGTCCGCGGTCACCGGCCGCATCTCGAGGCGTATCGGTGTCGGCCCCGCGTTCATCTGCGGTTGCTTCCTCTTCCCCGCGCCGCTCATCCTCGTGCCGGCCGCCGGCGGCCCGCGCTGGCTCGTGCTCACCATGGTGTTCGCCGCCGAGCTCCTGTCGGGCGTGGGCCTGATGCTGCTCGACATCCTCGCCGGGGTGCTGACGGCCGGCACCGTGCCGCCGCAGATGCGCGGCCGCGTGTCCGGGGCGTTCATGGTTGTCAATTACGGCGTCCGCCCCGTCGGCACCGCCGCGGCCGGCATCCTCGGCTCGACGATCGGTGTGCACACCACGCTCTGGATCGGAACGGTCGGTGCGCTCGCCGGGCTCGCGTTCCTCCTGCCGTCGCCGATCCGCACGATGCGTGAGGTTCCGGAGGAGGCACCCGCATGACGGATCCGATCGAGCTCTTCAACGAGGTGTTCGAAGGCGATGCCATCGCGCTTGCGACCGCGTCGCGCGACGGCCGCCCATCCGCCCGCATGGTGCTGCTCAAGGCAGCGGCCGACGACGGCTTCGTCTTCTTCTCGAACTACGAGTCGCGCAAGGGCCGCGAGCTCGCGGAGAACCCGCACGCGGCGATGCTCTACCACGGCGACGGCGTCCAGCTGCGCATCGAAGGCCCTGTCGAGCGGCTGAGCGACCCGGAGTCGGACGCGTACTGGGCGACACGACCCGCGGGGTCGCGCCGCAGCGCCGCCGCGTCGCGGCAGTCGCAGCCGGTCGCCTCGCGCGCCGACCTCGAGGCCGCCGTCGCCGCCCAGCCCGCAGAGCCGCCTCGGCCCGCGCACTGGGGCGGCTACCGGCTGATCCCGCAGCGGATCGAGCACTGGCAGCACCGCGACGACCGGCTGCACGAGCGTCACCTGTACGAGCGCGCGCAGGACGGTTGGTCGTGCGTCATGCTGCAGCCGTGAAGCTCGTTCTCGGGGGAATCGCGGCCGCGGCGCTCGTCGTCGCCTTGTCTGCAGCAGCGGCACCGAAGCCCGTGACGATCGCCGGCTGCCCGATCTTCCCTGCGAGCAACCCGTGGAATCAGCGCGTCGACACGCTGCCGGTCGCGGCGAACTCGGCACAGCTGATCGCGTCGATCGGCCTCGACTGCCCGGTGCACGCCGATTTCGGCTCAGGCCTCTACGACGGCCAGCAGATCGGCATTCCGTACGTGGTGCTGCACGGGAACAAGATCCCGAAGTCGCGCGTCGCGTTCGACTACGCAGACGAGAGCGACAAGGGGCCGTACCCGATCCCGCGCAATGTGCCGATCGAGGGCGAGCCGCACCCGGACGACGGCGACCGGCACGCGCTGATCGTCGACCGCGACACCTGCAAGCTCTACGAGCTGTACGCGCTGCACCGCACGTCGACCGGCTGGGCCGCCGGCTCCGGGGCGATCTGGAGCCTGCGCTCGAACAAGCTGCGGCCGGCGGGCTGGACGTCGGCCGACGCAGCGGGCCTGCCGATCCTCCCCGGTCTCGCGCGCTGGGCCGATGCAGCGACCGGCTCGATCAACCACGCGCTGCGCTTCACGGTGGAGCGCACGCGCAAGGCGTACATCTATCCCGCGCGGCACTACGCGAGCAGCTCGACCGATCCGTCGCTGCCGCCGATGGGATTGCGCGTGCGGCTGAAGGCGAGCTTCGACATCAGCAAGTTCCCGCCGCAGGCACGCATCGTCCTCACCGCCCTCAAGCGCTACGGGATGATCCTCGCCGACAACGGTTCGAACTGGTTCATCAGCGGCGCTCCGAGCTCGCACTGGTCGAACGACCAACTGCACACGCTCGGACAGGTGACCGGCGCCGACTTCGAAATCGTGAAGAGCTAGAGCCAAAGGGGCCGCCCTTGCGGGGCGGCCCCTGTTCATTGCAAGCCCGAGCGCTGTGGTCGGTGGGTCAGTTGGCACCTAAGCCCGACGCCACCCGTGAAAGTGCCTTCGACCTGCGCGGGGGAAGTCTCGTTTCTGCCTCGGACGGATTCGCGTTCCTGCAGGAGCTTCCTGCGCGCCCTCCGGCCGGTCAATGGGCCGCACGGCCCACCGGGTCGAGTGACAAAGGTGTCCATGTATCTCTTGCGGCCACGGTTGACTGTCGGGAGGCACTTCGGGTGGGGTTCGTGTCGAGCGGCCGGTCGAGAGATCGGCCGCTCTGACGTTCAGGCGGGCTCGAGCTCAACGGCATCGCCTACCGCGACGCGCCCGGGCTGCTCGACCCAGCAGTCGAGCGCGACCTGGCCGTCGAACTCGCGCACGAGCTGCCGCAGCACGCCGGCGTCCTGCTCGAGCGTGTCGGGATCGAACGTCGTCATGACGCAGCGACTGCGCCGGTTGCGCACGCCGATCACGAGCTCGCCGATGCGAAGAGAGCGGCCCGGCCAATCCGTCTCGGCGAGCTCCTCGACGCCGCCGATCAGGATGTTCGGCCTAAAGCGGCGATGGTCGACGCCGACCGCGCGCGCCATGCCGTCCGTGAGAACCGTGAGCGGCAGCACGTCGTAGCGCTGACCGCGGTCGTGGCCGTCGAAGGCGACGAGCTCGGCCTTCGCCGAGCTTGCGCGCCGCACGCGCTCGAGTGCCTCCGGTGAGTCCCACGGCAACCCGTCGATCAGTGGGCCGTCGACGCCGAGCGTCGCGCTCAGCCCGAGCAGTCCCGGCCGGAACCGCGACGTGATGACGCGGCCGTCCTCCTGGCGCACGTGGACGACGCGGTCGCCTTCGACACCGTCGACGCCGACGCGCACCGACTCGAGGCGCTCGCCTCGCATCGACTTCACCGGATAGCGCCACAGCTCCGCAACGTGCACGAAGCTTCAAGCGACGAACGGAAGTCGGCTATTCCCGGTCGAAGATGCGCCGGCGCGAGGCACGGGCCTGCGCCCAGATGCCGCGCGCGAGCAGCGGCACGAGGATGAACCCGCCGGCCGGCGGCGGGGTGCTGCCCTGGTTGTTCACGAGCTGGAGCATCTTGAACATCGGCAGGTACATCGCGATCACGATCGCGCCGATCATCGCGCCGACCCCGATCATCATCAGCGGCTCGATGATGCTCGTGGGAGCGCCGATTGCCGTGTCGACTTCCTCTTCGTAGAAGTCCGCGATCTTCGCGAGCATCTTGTCGAGCTCTCCGGTCTCCTCACCGACCTTCACCATGTGCGAGACCATCGGCGGGAAGACCGTGCTGTCGAACAGCGGCTGCGCGATCGAGGATCCCTCGCGCACGCGGTTCCGCACATCCGCCAACTCGTTCTCGACGACCCAGTTGCCCGCTGCCTGGCCGGTGATCTCGAGCGCCTTGATGATGTCGACGCCCGCGGCGACCAGCGTCGACAGCGTGCGCGAGAACCTCGCGATCGTGATCTTGCGAATCGTGTCGCCGATCTTCATCGGGAAATGCAGGCGGAGGCGGTCCCAGACCTTCCGGCCTCCTTCGGTGCGCTTCCACCGCAGGAACCCCCAGATCGCGAGCATCCAGAACGGGAAGATGACGTA
This sequence comes from Gaiellaceae bacterium, assembly GCA_035943915.1. Classification (GTDB taxonomy): domain Bacteria; phylum Actinomycetota; class Thermoleophilia; order Gaiellales; family Gaiellaceae; genus PALSA-600. The sequence continues at coordinate 3,656 of DASZBP010000345.1, forward strand.
CCAGTAGCCACGCAACAGGGTCGAGACCTTGACGACGTCCTGCGTGAGCGAAGGAAGCTGGCCGTTCAGCTGCGCGAAGATCTTCACGAACACCGGCACGATGAACAGCAGCATCGCGTTGAGGATGATGATCGCGAAGATGAGCACGATCGTCGGGTAGACCATGGCGCCTTTCACGCGGCTCCTGATCTTCTGCTCCTTCTCCATCTGGATCGCGACGCGGTCGAGCACGATGTCGAGGATGCCGGCGGTCTCGCCCGCCTCGACCATCGCGATGTAGAGACGGCTGAAGACCTTTGGATGCCGCGCCATGGCCTCGGAGAGCAGCAGGCCGCTCTCGACGTCCTCGCGGATCTGCGCGACGACCTGGGCCAGGACCCGGTCACTCGTCTGCTCCTCGAGGATCAGGAGGGCGCCAACGACGTTGAGCCCCGACTCGATCATCGTCGCGAACTGGCGCGAGAAGATCTGGAGCGACTTCGACTTGACGGCCTTGAACACCCCGCGAGACGCGGAGCCGGACGTGTCGGCGTCGCGAATCTCGTCGATCTTCTGCGCGAGCAGGCCGTGCTGGCGCAGCTGCGCCAGCGCAGCCGCGAGATCGGGCGCCTGAAGCGTCCCGTCCAGCTCGAGACCCTGCGCATTGATCGCGTTGTAGGCGTAGACCGCCACGGGTGTCTGATCGGCAATCCCGGCCGGGGGCTTGAGGACCGGCCCACTTCTGCCGATGACACCCCCAGATGATGCGCCGTGCCCGCGAACAGGACGGCTTCTTCGTGATCGAAGTCGTCGCCGCGATCGTCATCCTCTCGATCGCGCTGCTGGCTCTGATGGCCGGCTACGACTCCGCGTTCATCTCGCTGCACAAGTCGAGCCAGAAGTCCACCGCCGCGACATTGGTGAACCAGCAGCTGGAGCGCTACAGCGCGCTGCCGTACACGGCGCTCGGCCTCAACCCGACGCTCGTGGCGGCGGTAGGCGACTCGACGAAGCCCACGTACGACGCGCTCTATGCGACCAACACGCTGCTCGACGGGACGGCGGTCGTGAACGGCCAGACGGTCGAGAACGACGGCACGGCGAACGACTACACGCAGGGCTCTGCGTGCACGAGCGACCAGACGACGCCGACCTGCATGCCGATCCAGACCGTCACCGGCGCGGACGGCCGGAGTTACCGCATCGAGACCTTCATCACGCAGGACGCATCGCACTCGCAGAAGGTGGGGCTCAGCAACGTGGGCTGGACGACCATGGACGTCAGCGTGATCGTGCGCGACGCCACCGACAACACGAAGCTCGTCGAGGCGCAGACGTCCTTCTACTCGCCGCCGAGCAGCTGAGCTAGCCCGACCAGTTCGACGGCGTCCCGATCGACGTCGTCGTCGAGCTCGACGAGTTCTGCGGCGTGTCGGCCGGGACCCTCTTGAAC
>DASZBP010000346.1:0-7567 GCA_035943915.1 Gaiellaceae bacterium
CGACCGCGCGCGGATGATCTCGACACTGACAGTGCTCGCCGCCGCGACGATGGCGATCCCGTCGCTCGCGCATACGTTCCACACGCCGGCGGCGCCACACGCACACGCGCTCTCGATGATCTGTGCCGTGGTGCTGCTCGCATTGTTCGTGCTGACGTTGCCGTCGTTCATTCGCGCGACGAGCGACGAGGAGCACGAGCCTGCCCGCTGGTCACCCGTGCTGACGGGGACGGTGCTCGCAGGCGCGGGCGTTGCGGCGGCGTTCACCTCGGACTGGTTCGTGTCGGCGCTCACGCCCGCGATCCACACGCTGCACATGAGCCAGGACTTCGCCGGTCTCGTCGTGGTCGCCATCGCAGGCAACGCCGTGGAGAACGTCGTCGGCGTTCAGCTCGCGATTCGCAACAAGACTGACTTCGCGATCTCGGTGATCATGAACTCGTCGCTGCAGATCGCGCTGGCGCTGACCCCGGTGCTCGTGCTCGTCTCGTTGCTGTTCGCAGTGCACCTCACGCTCGTGTTCCCGACGCTGCTCGCACTCGTGCTCGTGATCTCGGCGATCCTCGGCGGCTTCGTCGTCAACGACGGCGAGTCGACGTGGCAGGAAGGCGCCGTGCTCGTCGGCTTCTACGTCGTGATCGCGTCGTCGTTCTGGTGGGGGACCTGAGTTCTCACCGAGCGATCCGCCGGCAAAGCCGGCAGATCGCCGGATAGGCCAGACCGCGCAGTCCCCGGCATCCGCCGGGGCCTTCGCATCGGTCGAACTCCGTTCGCATCTCTTTGGTGTCTGACACCGAACGGTGTCAGACACCGCGCGCTACGGCGAACCCTCGAGGCCCGCTACGACGGACGCTCGGGCGCGCAGTGCTGGTCGCCCGCAAGGATCTGGTCGAAGTGCGCGCGGGCAGCCGCGTTGGCCGACGCGCTGAACTGATCCGAGAGCCGGTCGACGACCGTCGCCACGATCGGCGTGACGCCGGGCCCCATCGCCTCGACGCGAATCTGCGAGCCGAGGCCGTTGCCGTGCGGATCCTGGCTCGGATACCCGGACGGTGGCGGCTGCGGCACGAACGTGTAACAGAAGCCTCCGTCGCCCGGATGCGCCGAGATCTGCGTCGCGTGACGCCAGCCCGTGCCGTACGACGAGTTGAACGTGTCGATCGAGATGTTGCGCGCGAACGGGTCGCCGACAGCGGCCGACGTCGTGTGCGTGCCGTACACCGGCTGATCCTGGTAGATCATCCGGCCGAAGAAGCCTTGCTGCTGGCCCGCGTACGTCCACGCCATCGTGACGTCGAGTGACGGAAGCGCGCCGCTCCAGTGCGACAGGTGGAGCTCGTACGCCTTCTGGACGGACGTCCACGGGTCGTAGCCGCGCATGGGCAGGTTCCGCTGCCAGGTCTGGATCGCCCAGTACGAGCCGTCAGGCGCCTTGCACGCGGAGATCAGGAACGGAAGCGGCGGGCCGTCGTATTTCCCGCACGCGTTCTTGAACGTCTTCCAGTACCTCGCGTTGTGGTGGCTCTTCCAGCCGCCGGAGAAGTCGATCTTGAACTTCTGCTGTGCGAGCGGAGGCGTCACCGGGTGCGGCAGGCCGTTGACCGCTCCCCACGCGAGCGTGTGCGAGAGCTTGCCGGCGTAGGTCGTGTACGTCACGAGCGCGATGCCCTGACGATTCACTTTCAGGGACGGCGGCGTGCCGTTCGTCGCGCCGAGAATCTGGCTCGCGCTCACCTGCCCCGGAAGCACGAGCGCGGCGAGGATCAGCGCGCTCAGAAAACTCTTCCTCATCGCCGGGACACGTACCCGGCCGCACGAGTTCTATTCGCCGCCCAGCTCTTCCGCGAGCAGACCCAGCGTGTAGAGGCGCCATGCGAGGTCGACGTCCGCCGCGAGGAACAGTGCAGCTTCGCGCGTCTGCGGCAGGTCGCGCACGCGCAGCACCAGCGCGTCGATCGCATTCCCGAGCTCCTCGCGGCGTCCCTCGGTGTAGAGGTCGGCGGCAATCGCCTTCACGGCGCGGTCGTCGATGCCGAGGTCGCGCTGCGGGTCCCCGCCCGCCGCGAGCAGGAGCAGCGCGCGGCGTCGTGCGCCGTTCAGCTCTTCGTCCTCGATCTCGATCGCCTGCCCGGCGACGTAGGCGAGCACCGGTAGCGGGTCGCCGAGCTCCCCCGACTCGACGCGCTGCAGCAACTCGTCGAGCGCGTCGCTCATGCGAAACGGCGGACGACGAGCAGCCCCACTGCGACGCCGAGCAACACCCAGTTCACGGTGAGGCTCCAGCCCGTCGCGCCGGCGACGCTGATCGCCCACACGATCAGCAGCAGGACGGCTATGGGTGCGAGTGCGGCGCGCATCGGGGCAATCGTAGGCGGCGGGGGTGGGATTTGAACCCACGGAGGACGTGAGCCCTCTCCGGTTTTCAAGACCGGCCCGTTCGACCGCTCCGGCACCCCGCCGCGCGAGGGTCAGTTAAGCCGAAACGCGACGACGTCGCCCGGTGCGAGCTGACCTGCGCTCGGCAGGTCGCCCGAGTGGACGACCCCGATCACCGGATAGCCGCCGGTCGTCGGATGGTCGTTCAGGAGCAGGATCGGCTTGCCGTTCGGCGGCACCTGCAGGGCTCCGGTGACGAGCCCCTCGGAGCGAAGCTCGTCCGTGCGCGCGCGCTCGAGCGGCGGCCCGTCGAGGCGGATCCCGACGCGGTTCGACGACGCCGTCACCTTCCACTCGGTGCTGCACAGGTGCTCGGGTGACGCGAACCAGTCTTCGCGCGGGCCGGACACGACGCGCAGCACTCTCGTCCGAGACGCAGCGGCCGCTTCGCCCGGCGTCCCGGGCGCGCCGACGCGCAACACGTCGCCCGCCCGCAGCGGCGACGGCCCCAGGCCGCTGAGCAGATCGGTCGAGCAGCTTCCGAGCACCGGCTCCGCGTCGATGCCGCCCGCGACGCAGACGTAGATCCGCGCGCCGCCGACGGCGCGGCCGACGTCGAGCTCGACGCACTCCTCGACCCGTGACTCGCACGCGCCGGTCAGCGCGACCAGCGTCGGCCGGGCGAAGCGCAGACGCGGCCCGATGAGCGTCGCCTCGAGCGCGGGCACGCCCGGCGGGTTCCCGACGAGCCGGTTGCCGACCGCGAGCGACACGGGGTCGCACGCACCCGACGGCGGCACGCCGAGGTGCGCGTACCCCGGACGGCCGATGTCCTGGATGGTCGTGAGCAGGCCGGGGTCGACGACCTCGATCACCGCGGCACGAACCTCACGGTGTCGCCGGCGTTGATCAGCGACGGGCGCTCGCGCGTCACGTCGAAGAACACCGCGTCCGTGCGTCCGAGCAGCCGCCAGCCACCCGGCGTCTCGCGCGGGTAGACCCCGCTGTACGGCCCGGCAATGCCGACCGTCCCGCCGGGCACGCGCGTCCGGGGCTCGTGCCGGCGCGGCACGACGAGCCGCTCGTCGATCCCCACGAGGTACGCGAACCCCGGCCCGACCCCGCCGAGGAACGCGGCCGTGTACGTCGCGCCGGAATGGATTGCGACCACCTCGTCGACCGTGAGCCCGGTCAGCCCGGCGACCTCGTCGAGATCAGGGCCGTCATAGTCGACCGCGAGGACGATCTCCGTCGGCGGCGGCAGCTCGATCTCGTCGAGCGGGATGTCGCCCGGCGTGAAGTCGCCGACGACGAGCACCGTCTCGTGCCCCGGGACGACCTCCTCGAGCTCGGGGTGGGCCCGCCGCAGCGCCGCTGCGACACGCGCAGGCTCGTCGACCTCCAGCAGCCAACCGCGGTCGCCGGCGCGCCGTGCGTTCATGCGAAGGGCGCGAGCTCGAAACCTGCGGCGGCGAGCGCGTCGCGCAGGCGCACCGCGAGCGCCACCGCGCCGGGCGAGTCGCCGTGCAGGCAGATGGAACGGAACGTGCCTGCACGCGCGAGGCGCACCGCCTGCGCGACGGCCTCGTCGGGATTCAGCAGCGCGCCGGGCTCACCGCGAGGGATCAAGCCGTCACCGCGGTAGCCGCGATCCGCGAATCCCTCGCTCACGTCGAGGCCGAGCACCAGCAGTCCCGCTGCCGCGATCGCTGCCGCGACGTCGTCGTCGCGGCGCATCCGGTGGTACAGCGCGCCATGCGGCTTGACGTACGTCACACGCCCGCCACTCCACTCCTGCAACAGCGCGATCTGCTCGCGCGCCTCTTCTGCGACGACCGCGGCCGGCGTCCCGAGCTCTTCGCGGCCGAAGCCGGGACGGTCGCGATAGGAGATGTGCGCGCCGATCGCGATGCCGCGCTCCGCTGCCGCCGCACACAGAGGACGCGCGACCTGCTCCCCACCCGCGTGAAAGCCGCAGGCGACGTTGGCGCTCGTTATCGCCTCGAGCAGCGGCATGTCGACGAACCCCTCGCCGATGTCGGCGTTGAGGTCGATCGGCGTCACGTGCGGCGCGGGATGCTCGCCGGCGCGCCGAACGCGCGCAGCGGCTCGGGGATCTCGCCCCCGAAGTTCTCGAGGATCGCGAGCGCCCAGCGGTCGGTGACCGCGGTGCCGTTCAGCGTGTGCGGTGTCTCGAGGCGTTTCTCGTCCACGCGATAGCGAATGCCCGAGCGACGCGCCTGGAAGTCCGTCGTGTTCGAGCACGACGTGATCTCGCGGTAGCGCTGCTGCGACGGGAACCACGCCTCGATGTCGTACCGCTTCGCCGCCGCCGCCGAGAGGTCGCCGGCCGCGCTGTTCACGACGCGGTACGGAAGCCCGAGCTCGCGAACGAACGACTCCTCCACCTCGAGCAGCCGCTCGTGCTCGTCCCAGGACGCGTCGGGATGGACATACGCGACCATCTCGACCTTCTGGAACTGATGCACGCGGAACAGGCCGCGCGTGTCGCGGCCCGCCGAGCCGGACTCGCGGCGGAAGCACGACGAGAACGCGCAGTAGCGCAGGGGCAGCTCCTCGAGGATCTCGCCGAGGTGCATGGCGATCAGCGGCACCTCCGACGTGCCGACGAGGTAGAGCCCGTCCTCCGGAACGGCGTAGTAGTCGTTCTTCTCCGACGGGAAGAAGCCGGTGCCGTACATCGCCTCTTCGCGCACGAGCACCGGCGGCAGCACCGGCGTGAACCCGGCTTTCACCAGCCGGTCGAGCGCCATCTGGTAGAGCGCGAGCGACAGCAGGGCGGCCCCGCCGGTGATCAGCCCGAAGCGCGCGCCGGAGATCTTTGCGCCGCGCTCCATGTCGTATCCCTCGTACTCCAGCGACTCGGGAGCCTCCGGAGTCTGCTCGCCGACCTCGCGCACGACGATCGCGTCCTCGTCGCGCGAGCCTTCGGCGGCCGACTCGTGCGGCAGGTTCGGGACCCGGCCGAGCGCAGCGTCACGCTCGGCTTCCGCGGCGGCGAGCTCGGCCTCGAGCGCGCCGAGCTGCTCCTTGACCCGCTTCAGCTCCTCGAGCTGCTCGGGTGTCGGCTTCCCGGAGAGCTTCTGCTTACCGCGCAGCTCGTCGACCCGCGGGACGACCGCGCGCCACCGCTCGTCGGCGGCGAGCAGCGCGTCGAATGCCTCGCCCGCGCCGCGGCGCGCAAGCGTAGCGCGATACGCGTCCGGGTCGTTGCGGGCGGCGCGGAGATCGATCATGTGACCGAGTCTAGGTAAGCCTCGAGCACTTGCGCCACGCCCTCCTCGGTGACCGGCGGGCAGACGAAGTCGGCCAGCGCCTTCACGCGATCGTGCGCGTTGCCGACCGCCACCGAGTAGCCGGCCCACTCGACGAGCTCGATGTCGTTCTCGCCGTCGCCGAACGCCACGGTCTGCTCCGGCGTGAACCCGAGGTGGTCGGCGAGGAAGTCGAGCCCGTCGCCCTTCGTCACGCCGCCCCGCGCGAACTCGAGGAAGTGCGGCAGCGACTTGGCAATGTGCTCACGGTCGCCGAACCGCTCGTCCATGCGCGGACGGAGCGCGTCGAGCTCGGCGGGTTCGCCGACTAGTACGAGCTTCGTCGGCGGCGCCTCGAGCCAGTCGAGCAGCGGGCCGACGACGTAAAACGGGATCTTGTTGAGGTCCGAGTAGCGGCGCGCCTCGAGCGTGTCCTCGGCGACGTACAGCTCGTCGTCGACGTAGACGTTCGGCGACCACCCGTCCTCGGCGAGCGCGGCGATCGTCTCGCGCGCGAGCTCGAGCGGGATCGGCTCGTGCCGCAGCCAGTTGCCGTCGGCGTCCGCGACGACCGCGCCCTGGTAGCAGATGACCGGATCGTCGAGCGCGGCCGGCGCGATCGCCTGGCGGATCGACCGAACCATGCGGCCGGTCACGACGATCACGTGCATGCCCGACGCGCGTGCACGCTGGAGCGCGGCGATCGTCCGCGCGTGCAGCGTCACGTCCTCGCCGACGAGCGTGCGGTCGAAGTCGGTGGCGACGACCCTCAGGTCGCGCGGGAAGTCCTGCGGGAGGTTCAGCCGACTACTTGGCTGAGGCCTGGACCACGTACGCGGCGACGTCCGCGATCTGCTTGTCGCTCAGCGTGCCCTTGAACGGCGGCATCGCGTTCTTGCCGTGGAGCAGCCGGTCGATGGCGAGCGACAGCGGCACCTTGAGGCCGGTCAGGTTCGGCCCGACGGTGCCGTGCGTGCCCGCGTCGGCGAGCGTGTGGCAGCCGGCGCACGGCCCTGTGACGAAGGTGTGTTTGCCGGCCGTCGGATCGCCGTGCTGGTAGACGGCCGGGACGGCAACGGCAGGCGCGGCCTTCGCCTTGCAGTTCGGCGTGCACGACGTCGGCAGGGGCTGCGCCGTCTTGTGCGCGTACGGCCGCGAGGACGTGCAGCCGGCCAGCGCGAGGGCGGCGGCAGCGAGCAGAACGAGCGTCAGAGGGCGGCGCACGAGCGCGAGTCTATAGGTGACGATCCCCATTGAGCCGCGATTAAGGTGCAGCGGCGACGTACGTGCCACTCCCTACAATGCCGCCATGAAGCGGAGGTCTTACGGGCGCGACGCGGGGCTCACGCTCCGGATGATCCTGACGAGCGGCCTGCTGGGCCTGCTCTACGTGATCTTCGCCGTCGTCCTCTTCAACGTCCTGAACGTCGGCCTCGTGCCGATGCTCCTGATCGTCGTCGGGATCGCGTTCTTCCAGTACTACACGTCCGACAAGCTCGCGCTCGCCGCGGCCGGCGCGAAGGTCGTCTCGCGGGAGGAGGCGCCCGACCTGCACGACGTGGTCGAGCGGCTGTGCGCGATGGCCGACCTGCCGAAGCCGAAGATCGCGGTGATGGACACCCCGGTGCCCAACGCGTTCGCGACGGGCCGCTCGCCGAAGCACGCGGCTGTCTGCGTCACCACCGGGCTCTGGCACCGCCTCGAGCCGAAGGAGATCGAGGGCGTCCTCGCCCACGAGCTCTCGCACATCGCGAACCGTGACGTGCTGATCATGACCGTGGCCAGCTTCTTCGCGATGCTCGCCGCGATGCTCACCCGCTTCGGCTTCTACGCCGGGATGTTCGGCGGCTACGGCGGCAACAACCGTGACAACAACAACGGTGGCGTCCCCGTCTGGCTGATCGTCACCGTCGTGG
>DASZBP010000347.1:0-2994 GCA_035943915.1 Gaiellaceae bacterium
CTCGGACTTGAGGATCTCTTCCTTGCGCTGGGGCTTGGGCATTCGCGGAATTTACGGTGCGAGGCCGGGCTGGGCAGGTCGAGCGAGCGACTACTTCAGAGTATCGGCAGCTCGACGCCCGCCGCCCGCCGCGTCGTTTACCTTTCAGGCATGTTTGAAGAACTCAGCGACAAACTCGAGAACACCTTCGCCAAACTGCGCGGGCGCGGCGTTCTCACGGAAGCCGACATCAAAGAAGGACTTCGCGAAGTCCGCCGCGTCCTGCTCGAAGCCGACGTCTCGTTCGCGCTCACACGCGAATTCCTCGAGCGCGTCGAGAAGAAGGCCGTCGGCATCTCCCAGCTCAAGACGGTCTCGCCGGCGCAGCAGCTCGTCAAGGTCGTCTACGAGGAGCTCACCGCGATGCTCGGCGAGCGCCGCGAGGCGCTCAAGCTCTCGTCCATTCCACCGACGGTCGTGATGCTCGTCGGCCTGCAGGGCTCGGGCAAGACGACCACCGCCGCCAAGCTCGCGCTCAAGCTCAGGAAGGAAGGGCGCGCCACGCGCCTCGTCGCCGCCGACGTCTATCGTCCCGCGGCCATCGACCAGCTCGAGACGCTCGGCCAGCAGCTCGGCGTCCCCGTCTACGCCGATCGCTCGACCCAGGACGTCGTGAAGATCGCCAAGGCCGGCATCGAGCAGGCCAAGCGCGAGCGCGATCGCGTCGTCATCGTGGACACCGCTGGCCGTCTGCAGATCGACGAATCCATGATGCACGAGCTGCAGCGCCTCAAGCAGGAGCTGTCGCCCACGGAGATCCTGCTCGTCGCCGACGGTATGACGGGTCAGGACGCGGTGCGCATCGCCGAAGGCTTCGACAAGGCGCTCGACGTCACCGGCGTGATCCTCACCAAGATGGACGGTGACGCGCGCGGCGGTGCCGCGCTCTCGATCTACGGCGTCACGCACAAGCCCATCAAGTACATCGGCGTCGGCGAGAAGAGCGACGCGCTCGAGGATTTCTATCCGGACCGCATGGCCGGACGCATCCTCCAGCAGGGCGACGTGCTCACGCTGGTCGAGAAGGCGCAGACGGCGTTCGACGAGGCAGAGGCCAAGAAGCTCGAGAAGAAGGTCCGCAAGGAAGGGATGGACCTCGGCGACTTCCTCAGCGCGATGAAGCAGATCGAGAAGCTCGGCCCGCTCGAGGGGATCCTGAAGATGCTCCCGGGGGTGAACACCAAGATGCTGAAGCAGGTCAAGTCGGACCCCAAGCGGATGAAGCACGTCGAGGCGATCATCCTCTCGATGACGCCCGCCGAGCGAAAGGACCCGGCGCTGCTGAACGGCTCGCGGCGGTCGCGCGTGGCCAAGGGGTCTGGGCGGACCATCCAGGAGGTCAACCGGCTCCTGGAGCAGTTCCGCGAGATGCAGAAGATGATGAAGAAGATGGGCGGCATGCCTGGAGGCGGGGGCCGGATGCCGGCACTGCCGGGAATGTTCGGGCGCCGTTAGATTTCTCAGGCTGTGCCGGATGCGCCGCGGAGAATCCGCGAGCGCGAGGAATCCGGTGTGTCGCCCGCCACCCGTGGGCCGGCAGCCGCCGGTCACCTGAAGAGGAAGCAACAATGGTTCGTATTCGTCTCCGCCGCATCGGCCGCAAGAAGGCGCCGGTGTACCGTATCGTCGTCGCTGACTCGCAGAGCCCGCGGGACGGCAAGTTCATCGAGATCATCGGCCAGTACGCGCCGCGCCAGGCCGAGGGTGGCCTGAACGTGAACGAGGAGCGCGCGAATTACTGGATGAACGTCGGCGCCCAGCCGAGCGACACCGTGCGCTCGCTGCTCCGCCGCGCTGGGGTCCTCAAGCGCCGCCACGAGACCCGCACCGGCCGCGTGGTGTCCGCGCCAGCCGGGGCATCCGTCGTCGAGGAGCAGCCGGACCTGTCGAACGTGATCCCGGTCTCCGAGACGCCGGCCGAGGCGTAGGGGCGGGATTCATCCCGCCCGTTCCAGGATCGGGACATATGACGAAGGGCCGGCGACAAGCCGGCCTTTTTTCGTCACGCCCCGGATCGCCGTGCACGTTGGTGGATTGCTCGATCCGGCGACAGGGTAAACGCCCCGTGGTAGCGGCATTGCACGGCTGCATTACTGTTCACGACGATGCCAGACACCGATTACGCCATCATCGGCCGCGTTCGCAAGCCGCAGGGGATTCGCGGCGAGGTGACGGTCGAGCTGCTCACGGATGAGCCGGACCGCTTCTTCGCGCCCGGGCGGCGCGTGTTCGCGGGAACCGTCGACGGCGAGCTCGCGCTGCCGCCGCGCGAGCTGACGGTCGAGCACTCGACACCGTTTCGCGGCGGCCTGATCGTCAAGTTCGACGTGATCGCGGATCGCACCGCGGCGGAGCCGTGGAGATTGCGCTACCTCATGGTCCGCCGGGACGAGTTGACGCCGCCGAGCGAGGACGAGGTCTTCCTGCACGATCTCGTGGGGCTCGAGGTGCGCGACGACGCGGGCGAGCTGATCGGAAAGGTGGCCGCGTTCTACGAGCTGCCGCAGGGCGTCGCGCTCGAGGTCACGCGCGAAGGGAAGGGGGACGTGCTCGTCCCCTATCAGCCCACTGTGGTGCGTGAAGTCGATCTCGATGCGCGCACCATCACCGTCGACGTCACGTCGGGGCTGTTCGAGTGATGGACGAGGCGGCGGAATCACACGGCGAGGAGCGACCGTCCGAGCTCCGCGTGCTCGCGATCAACGTCGTCACGATCTTCCCGGATTTCTTCACCACGCCGTTGTCGCTGAGCATCCCCGCGCGCGCGGCCGCCGCGGGGAGCGTCACGTACAACGTGGTCGATCTGCGCGACTTCACGCACGATCGGCATCGCACGGTCGATGACTATCCGTACGGCGGTGGTCCCGGCATGGTGATGAAACCGGGTCCGTTTTTCGAAGCGGTGGAATCACTTGGCGCCACGTCGCCGATCGTGCTGCTCTCGCCGCGCGGGCG
>DASZBP010000348.1:0-3833 GCA_035943915.1 Gaiellaceae bacterium
GAGTTCACGGATGCGCTCCGTTCGGGCACCAGCGCCGTCGAGGAGTTCGTCCGCGAGGTCGAGCGCGGCTACGCAGCGCCGCTCGGCTAACGTGGGTCATATGGAAGGTGGCTTCGGATTCCCGTTCGGCGGTGACCCCGAGGATCTGCTGCGCGGCCTGCGCGAGTTCGCCGAGCAGCAGGCCGAGTCGGTGCAGGAGGCGCAGCGCGAGCAGTTTGCGACGCTCACGCTCAACACCGCGGTCGAGCTGACCGCGGCAGCGCTCTCACAGATTCAGATCACGGGCGGTGCCGAGGAACAGTCGATTGCGATGCGCGACGCCATGCGCGTGCTCTTCCCCGAGGCGGTGGCGCTGGTGAGCGCCGCGCGCCAGGGGTTCATGCGCGAGCAGTAGCGTTCTGATCGGCGCGCGTTACCGTGAGGTACGCGACGCCCGCGACGATCAGCGCGACGAGAACCGCCGCGGTGATCCCGTCGCCGATGCCGATGCCTCCGGCGTGGCGGCTCTTGCCGGTCCAGTCGGCGAACGACGCACCGAGCGGCCGCGTCATCACGTATGCCGCCCAGAACGCGAGGACTGCGTTGACGCGGAACACGGCATACGCGACGCCGGGGATAACGAACAACGCGGCGAACACGAACCCGGCAGAAAGGAAGCCGAGATGCAGCGTGTACGCCGCAAGGTCGCCGAGCGCCGTGCCCATGGCGAACGTCGCGAGCACAGCCGCCCAGTAGAAGAGCTCGCGTCGCTCGGTGGTGATGCTGTGGATCGACAGCGTCGGCTCCATTCGCGACCACGTCCAGAACACCGCGACGAGCAGGGCCGCGAAGAGAATGGACGACGCGATGTACGGCACGCCGAACTCCACATGCAGCACGTCCGCGGCCATCGTCCCGAACACCGCGACCATGGCGACCGCGAGCCAGTAGACCCAGGGGACGTACCGATCGACCCGCAGCTGGAGGGTCATCGCGATCACGAACACGAGGAAGCCGCCGACGACCGCGAGATACGGGTTGACGTTGTGCACGAGATAGTCGGACGTCGACTCGCCGAATGCGGTCGTGAGCAGCTTGATCGCCCAGAAGATCGCGGCGATACGAGCCGGGACCTTGAGCGCGGCGGGTGGGCGGACGAGGAGCACGGCGGCCCAAGCTAGCTGCGGCTCCCGGGCGGTAGGCCTCCGCGGCCTGCGCCTTCCCCGTGTCTTAACCAACGGCGCTCGGCATACAATCGCGCGGCTTTGGCGATCCTCGACCGCGCGATCGTCCGGCTGCTGCCGGCCGTCCCCAAGCCCGTCGTCCAGCGGCTGTCCTCGCGCTACATCGCAGGCCCGGAGCTCGAGGACGCGCTTCGCGTCGTCCGTGAGCTGAACGCCGCCGGCAAGTCCGCGACGATCGACGTCCTCGGCGAGGAGGTCGCGAGCGCCGACGAGGCGCGCGCGATCGCCGGGCAGTACCACGACGTGCTCGCGGAGCTCGACGACGCCGGCCTCGATGCGGGCGTCTCCGTGAAGCTCACGGGACTCGGGCTCGAGCTCGACCACGAGCTGTGCCGCGACAACCTCGAGGCCGTCGTGCGCGACGCAGCCGCGCGCGGGCGCTTCGTGCGCATCGACATGGAGGACTCGTCGACGACCGAGCGCACGCTGCAGCTCTACCGGCTGCTCCGCGGCGAAGGCCACTCGAACACCGGAGTCGTGCTCCAGGCGTACATGCGGCGCACGCTCGACGACATCGCCGGTCTCGACGACGTGCGCCTGTGCAAGGGCATCTACGTCGAGCCGCATTCGATCGCGTACCGCGACTTCGACGAGGTGCGCGCGAATTACGTTCGCGCGCTCGAGGCGCTGATCGCGCAAGGCGCCCGCGTCGGCATCGCGACGCACGACGAGTACCTGCTGCAGCAGGCCGAGCGCATCGTGCGCGACGCAGGGCTGTCGAACGAGCAGTACGAGTTCCAGATGCTGCTCGGCGTGCGCCCGGAGCGCGGCGACGCACTCGTCGCCGCCGGTCATCCGCTGCGCATTTACGTGCCGTTCGGGACGCACTGGTACGAGTACTCGCTGCGGCGGCTGCAGGAGAACCCGAAGATCGCCGGCTACGTCGCCGGCGACACCTTTCGGGGACTTCTCGGCCGCTAGGGGGTCATGGGGTCAGACACGTGACTGACCCCCACGGTTCTGTCCACAGCCCAATTTGCAGGAAACCGATGCTGCCGACCTCGCGGTCACGCGGGGCGGCGGGGTCAGACACGACCCTGACCCCGACTAAGCCGGGCTGCGACGAACCATCGACGCGAGCATCGTCGCGACGTGCGTGCGCTCGCCGGCACGCTCGGCGTACGCATCGCCGCGGCACACGATGAGCGTCCGGCCGGCACGCACGACTTCGCCCTCCGCAACGATGCGGTCCCCGACGGCCGGCCCGAGCAAGTTCACCTTCAGCTCCGCCGTGACGACGTCCGTGTCGTCGGGCAGCTGCGTCAGTGCTGCGTAGCCGCACGCGCTGTCGAGTGCCGAGATGACGGCGCCCGCGTGCACGAAGCCGTGCTGCTGCGAGAGACGCTCGTGCATTCGCAGCGCGATGATGACACGACCAGCGCCGATCTGTTCGATCTCGGCGCCGATCGTGGACATCATTCCCTGCTGTGCGAAGCTGGCGCGAATGCGGTCGGTCACACGCCGACTCTATGCAGCGTTAGTAGCCCGGCGGCGGGCCTGCCGGCGGCGTCGTCTCTTCCTCGACGACCGTGCGGCGGCGCGGATACGCGTAACGGCGGCGCACAGGCGCCGGCCCGCCTTCGACGTACGTGGTGCGGCGCATGTAGCCCGGGCCCCATTCCGACCAGAGCAGCATGTCGAGCAAGAACGCGACGATCCCGACCACGACGAGGATCCAGCCGACCGTGTTGACGTTCACGGAGCCGGGGTTCGACGGGTGGACGGCGAGCGCGAGGATGAACCCCGCGGCGGTGATGATGAGGCTTACGGCGATTCCCATGCCGCCGCTCTACCCGTTCCGCGAGAATCAATCCCTTGACGCTCGAAGACTTCCCTCACGTCGACCTGCTCTTCGGCCCGTCGCCGGTGCACCGGCTCGACCGGCTGGCCGAGCATCTCGGCGGCAGGGTCGAGATCTGGGCCAAGCGCGAGGACGTCAACTCCGGGCTCGCGTACGGCGGCAACAAGGTGCGGAAGCTCGAGTACCTCGCCGCCGACGCGCTCGCGCAGGGCTGCGACACGCTCGTGTCGATCGGCGGCGTGCAGTCGAACCACACGCGCCAGGTTTCCGCGGTCGCCGCGCACCTCGGGATGAAGTGCGTGCTCGTGCAGGAGCACTGGGTGGAGTGGCCGGACGCGGTCTACGACAAGGTCGGCAACATCCTGCTCTCACGGATCATGGGCGCCGACGTACGTCTCGTCGACGCCGGCTTCGACATCGCGTTCAGGCCGAGCTGGGAGGACGCGCTGCAGTCCGTGCGCGACGCGGGCGGCACGCCGTACCCGATCCCGGCCGGCGCGTCCGACCATCCGCTGGGCGGCCACGGCTTCGCGCGCTGGGCGCGCGAGGTTGCAGAGCAGGAGGCCGAGCTCGGCGTGTTCTTCGACACGGTCGTCGTGTGCTCCGTCACCGGCTCGACGCAAGCCGGCATGGTCGCCGGCTTCGCGCTCGAGGACACGGAGCGCCGGATCCTCGGCATCGACGGATCGGCAACCGTGCAGCAGACGCACGACCAGATCACGCGCATCGCGCAGCGCACCGCAGACGCGATCGGCGTCGAGCGCCCGATCGAGGTCGTGTTGCTCGACGAATGGCACGCAGGCACTTAC
>DASZBP010000349.1:0-5289 GCA_035943915.1 Gaiellaceae bacterium
CTGCCTCAGCCTCGCCTTGGTCACCAGCCTGCCCGCGGCTCAGACCAGCGGCGCCTACCTCTGCTACTCGAACTCCCAGACGGAACCTGGTGTCTGGGACGCCGCTCAGGCTGTCGTGCTTGCCCAGGAAGGCTATTGGGAACCGACGGCCGTTGACGGCAACATTCCCGGCGGCACCAACGTCGGCAACTACCACCTGCAGTGCAACGCGACCCCCAAAGGCGACGGCTACGTCGGTGCCGGCGGCGAATTCTACGGGCCCGACATGGCGGCGACCGCCCAACAGAATTTGGGCTTCTACCCGCACTGAGCCAGTGCGCTTGTGGAGAGGCAGCCCTGTGCGGCTGCCTCTCCGCTAACAATCCTCTGACGGGACGTGCAACAGGGCGCCCGCGCGCCGAGATCGCTGCGGGCGTCGCAAGGCCGCACCACGAAACGATCGGGCAGCGTAAGTCCTCATGCCCCCCGGTAAAGTTGACAGCTAGTGAGTGGACGCATGCCGAAACACGATTTGTCGCTGGCCGCGGCGGAGGGGGCAATCGTGATCCTGAGTGTCGGACTTGCGATCGGCGCTGCCCTCCTTGGATTCGTCGTCGGCCGCGACTCGAAACACCCGACATCTTCGGCAACCGCCTTGACCCAGACGACCAGCGTGGCGGTCGCCCCTCACGTCGCCGCCGGCGCCCACCTGTTCGTGCAATTCGCCTGCGCGCAGTGTCACGGCATGCATGGCCAAGGTGGAGTGTCGCCGGTGGTCCCGGCGCTGAGATCGGCCGGGAAGCGATTGACTGTGACCCGACTCCGCTACATCATCGACCACGGCCTCGGCGAGTCGGCGAACCCGAAGCAGCCCTACATGCCCGTCTGGGGCGCCGTCATTTCCAACACACAGGTCAACGATCTCATTGCCTACATCCGCGCCGACCTGCCCGAGGTACCCACCGCAACACCCCCGGCCTTGCCGACCAATCAAGGATTAGCGGTTGAAGGCTCCGTGCTCTACATCCGCGACGGCTGTATCAACTGCCACGGCCCGAATGGCCTCGGCGGCGTGCCCAACCCCCTCTCCGCCGACAAGACAATCCCACCAATCTCCGGCCTGGGCTTCCGGAAACAATTCGACACCGACGCCAAAATCGAAGCCGTCATTAGAACCGGCAGCGTGATCGGCAAGGCACCGATCGTCAGCATGCCTCACTGGGGCGGCATCATCCCCGAGCCGCAACTCAAAGCACTCGCCGCGTACCTCAAGACCCTCAAAGTCACCTCAAGCCCAAACGGGTAACGCACTCGAGTCGAACCCGTTATCTGCTTGGCGTAGTTCGGCATTAGCCTCTGGATAGAACGCGCGCGCTCAGCGTCGTTCCGGAACACCGGCGCGCAAGCAGATTACGCTCTTGTCGGTTGAAGGCCATGCGGTTGGGGTAGCTGAGTGCCGATGCCGTGGCTCGTGAAAGCCCTCTTGCTTGGGTTGAAGACGAAGCGCGGTCGCGAACTGCTCTTTGCCGGCGTGATCGGGGCGGTTGAGATCGCGCGAAGCGATCGCGCCCGTCGGTTCTACGCCATGGCGAGGGACGCTGCGGCTGATCCGCGTCCAAGGAAGAACGCTGCTCGGGTCATCCGAAGTGCCGCGAGCCGCATAGGGCGGTAGGCGGCCGAAGCTCCCGGGCGTCATTTCTGAACACTGGCTTAGCCGAGAGCGGACGTTGCTCGTGACGGGGGACAGTCGCGTCCGTCGCGGCGGGTGCGGGCGGCGAAGTTGTCCGCTTCGAGACTAGGTCGCCATTTTCTGCATCCTGTGACTTGCATGGTCGCAGTCAGGGAGTGCGGCCGACAGCGCGCGTTACGGTCATCGCAGAAGGTGCGGCCGCAGAACGGCAGTCGACCGGCGTGATCCTTCGTAATTGCCAGCTGCCGTAGACGTAAAGCGCGTCCCATGAGGGTCGCCCAGGACTAGGGCCACGACGAGCTCACGTTCCAACAGCGGGCATCGAACCGCCGAGCGCAGCTTGCGTGCTGGAAGCGCGACGGAAATAAGAACGACGCCCCTCCCGGCAGGCGGGGGAGGGACGTAGAACATCCGTGAGTTTCGCGTCTGAAGATTGGAAGACGGTGAAGGTCGGGCCTCACTGGTTTGGCCCCCGCACCCGCCCTTCTGTCCCAGGCGTGATTGTCTTCGGCGTCATCCAACCGCAGGGTGGCGATCGAATGACTCTCAGCCAGACCGTGCGCTAGATGCGGCGATACCGGGCGTCGCTGAGCGAGTACAAGGCAAACGCGATGAGACCGGCGGCGACGATGCCGAGCAGGTAGGAGCCATACGACTGGTTTGCCAGCTTGGCGAGTGCACCGTCGACCCCGACGGCCTTGTTCGGGTTGTAGTCGATCGCGGCCTTAATCAGGAAGATGCCCACGAGCGCGAACACGACCATGCGTGCCAGATGACCGACGGTGCCGATCCAGGTGATCCACTTCCGGATGGCGGGACTCATTTCTTCCGTCTTCGAGTCCTTGAGGAATTCGTGGGTGATGCCGCGATAGCCCTGGTAGAGAGCGATACCGCAGAGCACTGCGCCGGCGATTCCGACGATCCAGGTGCCAGCCGGCCAGCCAAGGATGCCCGCCGCCGGGCGCTTGGGGCTGCCAGAGCTGCTTGCTCCCGATCCGAGCAGGATCTCGACGGCGATCGCGCACATCGCCGCGTATGCCACGCCGCTTCCGAACGCCGCGACGCGGTCGACGCCGCTGTCGCTGTCCTCCGGCCCGTGGCCGAGCAGCGCCCGCGTGAACCGCCACAGCGCATAGCCTGCGAGACCGACCGCCACGATGATCAGAAGCACCTTGCCGAACGGCTGGTGCGCGATCGTCTTCAAGGCGCCGCTCTGGCTTGTGGTCTTGCCGCCCGAGCCGATCGCGAGCTTGACGGCAAGGATGCCAATGACGCCATAGATGACGCCGCGTGAGACGAAGCCTGCGCGGGCAAGCGTCTCGAACGTCTTGGTGCGCTCGACTCGCTCGCCTGCTCCCTTGACGTGTCGGACGGGTGACGGTGTCTGGATGCTCATGAGAAACAGAACTGGATTGACAGCTCACGGGATACGCCCCGCGGCGCTCCGGAGGGCAAGCGCGCGCGAGCCGCCACAGGCCCAGCTCCTGCCCGAAATCGCCACCTGGCGCCGACCGCCACGCCTGCCACACTTTGAACAGGCACATGATGGGGGCGGGATCCTTTTTTTGACACGGCGGTCGTCATACCCTCGTGTGGGGTTTTCGCGTCATGTACGGGTTTGAGGGTTTTTGATGCCTGGGCCTCCTCCTAAGCCTCCTGCGCTGCGGTTGCGCAGGAATCGCACCCCTGGGGTGGTGGTGTTGCCGTATGCGCCGCCGGCGAAGGCGCCGAAGCCGCTGCCTGGTTGGTGTGAGCGGACTGTCGTTTGGTGGGAGGCGATTTGGCGGTCGCCGATGGCGTCGATGTGGATTGAAGTTGATGTGGAGGGGTTGCAGCGGCTTGCGTTAATGCTGGATGATGCGAACCGTGGCCTAGGGACGGCGGCGTTGCTGGGCGAGATTCGTCAGTTGGAGGACCGGTATGGGTTGTCTCCGATGGGGCGGCGCAGGTTGCAGTGGGAGATGCCGGCGCCTGCCGGGAACGCGGAGACCGAGTCGCCGTCGCCGGATGACGATGACGATCGGTTCCTGCGTGCTGTCAGCTAGCCCCTTTCCTGGGCGAGCCCTAACGCCCTTGGTCAAACGCTTCCAAGGCGAAACAGACCTTGAAGGCCACAAGATCGCTGTAGTGCTCTTCGCCACACTCGAGGCGAACGCTCGACTGCATGACAGCGTGGAAGAGGAGACGCCGATGCATCTCGTCGCTGACGTCGGCAATGAAAAGGGACAGCGTTTCTCGATTCGCATCCCGCTCCTCGGGCGTAAGCACGCTCGCCCAAGCGACGAGCTAGTCGTCTGGAACGGCCCGGCTGCCGAGCGCATAGTCGCTGGCTTGTGCGAGCGAGAGCTGGCGGCCTTCAGTCCGGCCACGGTTGAATTCCGTCCGGTCGAGCGAAAACGACGAAGAACCGGTGAGTGCGGAGCGCGGCCACTGGCTGATCGCCTCGCGCTGTTCCTCGATCTCGATCGCGCCAACGAGCCGCCCCGCGCGGCGATCGTCCCGGGACGCTGAAGCGATGCGCGCGAGGTAGAGAAGCGCGTGAGCGCTCATCCGCCGGTCCCCCATCGCGCCGGCAAGCCGGAGGGAGCTTGAGGCATGACTTTCCGCCGCCGCGTAGTCGGAGGATTCGAAAGCAAGCTCGGCCAAATTCGTGAGCATCACCCCCCGCCACCATGTTCGCCCGAGATCGGCGGCCATCGCCTCGGACTGCTCGAACAGCTGCCTCGCACGGTCGGTGTCGCCGCGGGCGCGTTCGACGGAGCCGAGCGAGCCAAGCGCCTGCGTCTCTGCACGTCGTGAGCCGGCGCGGCGCGCAAGCTCGAGACTCTCGGTGAGGAGCGCCTCCGCCCGGTCGGCGTCGTCCTGTTCGAGAGCGACCATCGCGACGCGGTGGAGAAGAAGCGCGATGCTTCTCTCATCAGCGAGTGCGCGAAAGAGCTGGAGGCTCTGTTCGTAGGCGTGCAGTGCCCGTTTGCGCTCGCCGATGACCTGAAGGGAGCTGCCGTAGGCACGTAGTGCGCGGGCGCGCAAGTCGGCGGGAAGGAGCGCCTCACTGTCGGCAAGGAGCAGTGCGAGCCACCGGGCTCCTTGCGGTGGATCGTGCGTGACCCAGAAGTTCTCGAGTGCGATGGCGAGGCGCACAGCGAGCGGCACGTCGTGCGCGCTGGCCCAGTCGAGTGCGGCGCAGATGTTCGCTTCCTCGGCGACGACAGCGCGGTGGTCTTGCAGTCCCTCCGCTTCCCCCGAGAGGTTCGCCGCTTCGGCGATCGCGAGCGCGAATCGCGCGAACCGGAGACCAGTCTCGTCTGTCTCGTCTGTCTCGACCAGACGGATCGCCGCGTATTGACGAACGGTTTCGAGGAACGAGTAGCGAGAGACGCCCGCCGTCTCGTCAACGTTGATCAGCGAGGCGTCAGCAAGGCTGCCGAGCAGATCGAGTGCTGATGCTTCGTCACCGTCGGAGCCGACGCTCGTGGCGGCGGCGAGCGTGAAGCCGTCGACGAAGACGGAAAGCCTGCGTAACAGCTGCTGCGCCGCGGGGGAAAGCAACTCGTAGCTCCAGTCCATCGTCGCGCGCAACGTCTGGTGGCGGGCCGGGCCATGCCGCTTCCAGGATTCGA